>NZ_DBNGPQ010000060.1:0-20790 GCF_057122925.1 Umezawaea sp.
CACCCACACCACCGGCACCCCCACCACCCTGCCCACACCACCCCCCACCACACCCCCACCCACCCTCCCCACCTACCCCTTCCAACACCAACACCACTGGCCCACACCCGCCAGGACCCTCCGCCACTCCCCCGTCCACACCGGACAGGAGGACACCGAACACCCGTTGCTCACGGCGAAGGTCGACCTCGCCGACGACACCACCGTCTACACCGGACTGCTCGACCGGGTCGAGCACCCGTGGCTCGCCGAGCACTCGGTCGGCGGTCTCGCGCTGCTCCCCGGCTCCGCGCTGGTGGACCTGGTCTGGCACGTGGCCGAGGAGAACGGTTTCCGGTCGGTCGACGAACTCGCGCTGCACGCACCGGTCCCCGTCCCCGACGAGCCGGCACGCCTGCGGGTGACCGTGTCCCCGGAGAACCGGGAAGCCCTCGTGCACACGCGGGGTCCGGACGGCGAGTGGGTGCACCACGCCACGGCCGCGCTCGGCGCCGAGGCGCCCGACCCGACCGACTCGCTGGCCGAGTGGCCGCCTCCGGGCGCGGAGCCCGTCCCGGTGGACGACCTGTACCCCGACCTCGTCGCGGGCGGCCTGGACTACGGTCCGACGTTCCGGGCGGTGCGCGGGGTGTGGCGCGACGGCGCGCACACCTACGTCGAGGCCGCTCTCCCCGACGGCACCGACACCCTCCACTTCGGACTCCACCCCGCCCTCCTCGACGCCGCCCTGCACCCGCTCGCGCTGGGGAAGTCCGACGAGCAGGTCATGCCCTTCGCGTTCACCGGCGCCGTCCTGCACGCCAGGGGCGCGTCCGTGCTCCGGGTGCGGCTGACCGTGCGCGGCCGTGAAGCGCTCAGCCTCCTGGCGGCCGACGTGTCCGGCGCCCCGGTGGCGTCCGTCGACGAGCTGCGCCTGCGCGCCGTCCCCACGGTCACGCGCGCGCAGCGCAACGAGCTGTTCCACCTGGCGTGGCGCCCTCTCGACGAGGCGCCGAACGGGGAGAGCACCGAGCGCCACACCTTCCTCGGCGCGCCGGGCTCGACCTCTGCCCCGGAGCACCACACCGCGGTCGTCCTGCACTTCCCGGCGGCCACGGGCCTCGACCGGCTGGGCGACGACGTGGTGACGGCGGTCCAGCGGCACGGCGCCGCGCTCGCCGCCTGGCTCGAAACCCCCGGCAACGACGAGATCCCGCTGATCGTCGCCACCACCGGCGCCGTCGCCACCGAACCGGGCCCGCTGGACCTCGTGCACGCTCCCCTCTGGGGCATGACCCGCGCCGCGCAGGCCGAGCACACCGGCCGGATCGTGCTGCTGGACCTCGACCCGGCCGATCCGGTGCCGGACGACGTCGACGAGCTGCTGAACGCGGTGCTGGCCTCGCAGGAGCGGCAGCTCGCCGTGCGCGGCGGCGTCCTGCTCGCACCGCGCCTCGCCCCGGTTCCCGTGCCCGAACCCGACCGGCCGGACCAGGACGGGACCGTGCTCGTCACCGGCGCGAACGGCGGCATCGCGTGGCACGTCGCCGAACACCTGGTCACCCACCACGGGGTGAAGCACCTGCTGCTGCTCAGCCGCTCGCACCCGACCGCGCTCGCGGAGCACGTCACCTCCCTCGGTGGTGTGCCGATCGCGCTGGCCTGCGACGTCGCCGACCCCGACCGGCTCGCCGAGGCGCTGGCGGCGATCCCGGAGGAGCACCCGCTCCAGGCCGTGGTGCACACCGCGGCGGTGCTCGACGACGCCACGCTGCGCGGCATCACCGCCGAGCAGCTCGCCAGGGTGCTGCGCACCAAGGTGCGGGGCACGCTCGTGCTGGAGGAGCTGACCCGCGGCGTCCCGACCGTCCTGTACTCCAGCGCGGCGGCCACGTTCGGCGGTGCGGGCCAGGCCGGTTACGCGGCGGCCAACACGTTCCTGGACGCCTTCGCCCACGACCGGAGGGCCGCCGGTCTGCCGGTGACGTCGGTCGGCTGGGGGCTGTGGGACACCGGCACCGGCATGGCCGCCCGGTTGGGCGAGTCCGACCTGCGCCGCGTGCGCCGGGGCGGTTTCCTGCCGATGTCGCCCGCGCGGGCGCTCGCCCTGCACGACGTCGTCGGCGGCGCGGGTCACGCGCACCTGGTCGCCAGCCCGATCGCGGTCGGGTCGCTGCGGCACGAGACCGCGCACCCGCTGCTGCGCGAACTGGTCCCCGCCAGGGCGAGGACCCGGCTGCGCAGCGCGGCCAACGCCGAGGACGCCTCCGAGCTGGTGATCAGACTGCGGGCGCAGGCGGAGGACGAACGCCGGGCGACGCTGCTGGCCATCGTGCGCGGCCAGGCGAACGCGGTTCTCGGCCACCCCGAGGACCACCCCGTCGACGACGCGCAGCCGTTCCGGGAACTGGGCTTCGACTCGCTCACCGCGGTCGAGCTGCGCAACCGCCTGCACGCCGCGACGGGCCTGCACCTGCCCGCCACGGTGGTGTTCGACCACCCGCGTCCCGAGGCGCTCGCCCGGTTCCTCGGCGAGCGGCTGCTCGGCGCCGCCGCACCGCGCGAGCGGGTGGTGGCGGCCTCGTCCGCGGAGCCGATCGCCGTCGTCGGGCTGGCGTGCCGGTTCCCCGGCGGCGTGGCGGGCCCGGAGGACCTGTGGCGGCTGCTGGCGGAGGGCGGCGACGCGATCGGGGCGTTCCCCACCGATCGGGGGTGGGACCTCGACGCGCTGTTCGACGAGGACCCGGACCGGCCGGGCACCAGCTACGCCCGCGAGGGCGGTTTCCTGGAGGGCGTGGCCGACTTCGACGCGGCGTTCTTCGGCATCTCCCCCCGCGAAGCGCTCGCCATGGACCCCCAGCAACGACTGCTGCTGGAGACCGCGTGGCACGCCGTGGAGGACGCGGGCATCGATCCGACGACGTTGCGGGGCACGCCGACCGGGGTCTTCACCGGCATCAGCAACCAGGACTACACGCGGCTGGCGCGGGACCTGCCGCCGGAGGTCGAGGGCTACCTGGGCACCGGCAACGCCGGGAGCGTCCTCTCCGGGCGGCTGGCCTACGTGCTGGGGCTGGAGGGGCCCGCGATGACGGTCGACACGGCGTGCTCCTCCTCGCTGGTCGCGCTGCACCTGGCCGCGCAGTCGCTGCGGTCCGGCGAGTCGACGCTCGCGCTGGCGGGCGGTGTGACCGTGATGGCCACGCCCTCGGTGTTCGTCGAGTTCAGCAGGCAGCGCGGGCTGGCCGCCGACGGGCGCAGCAAGGCGTTCGCCGCGACGGCGGACGGCATGGGTCCGGCGGAGGGCATCGGGGTGCTGCTGCTGGAGCGGCTCTCCGACGCGCGGCGGAACAACCACCGGGTGCACGCGGTCATCAAGGGCAGCGCGGTCAACCAGGACGGCGCGTCCAACGGCTTGAGCGCGCCCAGCGGTCCTGCCCAGCAGCGGGTCATCCGCACCGCCCTGCACAACGCCGGGCTGGCGCCCTCGGACGTCGACGTCGTCGAGGCCCACGGGACGGGGACGGCGCTCGGCGACCCCATCGAGGCCCAGGCCCTGTTCGCGACCTACGGCCAGGACCGCGACCGGCCCCTGCACCTCGGGTCGATCAAGTCCAACATCGGCCACACCCAGGCCGCCGCGGGCGTCGCAGGCGTGCTGAAGGTGGTGCTGGCGATGCGCCACGGCGTGGTTCCCCCGACCCTGCACGCCGCCGACCCCACGCCGCACGTCGACTGGGACGGGCAGGTCGTGCTCACCACGACCCCCGTGCCGTGGCCGGAGACGGGACGCCCCCGGCGAGCCGGTGTGTCCGCGTTCGGGATCAGCGGGACGAACGCCCACCTGGTGCTCGAACAGGGACCCGAGGTCCCGGAGCCGGTCGGCGACACCGGCCTGCCCGTGCCGGTGCTGCTGTCGGCGCGGACTCCGGGTGCGCTGCGCAACCAGGCGCTCGGCCTGCGCGACCACCTCGCGACCTCGTCGCCGCGGGCCTGCGCGCACACGCTGGCCACCGCGCGCACGGCGTTCCCGCACCGGCTCGCGCTGGTCGCCGCGCCCGGCGCGGACATCCGCGACGAGCTGACCGCCCTGGCCTCCTCGGTGCCGTCGTCCGCGCCGCCGGACGGGCTGACCGCGTTCCTGTTCACCGGCCAGGGGTCCCAGCGGGCCGCGGGCGCGGAGCTGTGCGAGCTGTTCCCGGTGTTCGCCAAGGCGCTCGACGAGGTCTGCGCGGCGCTGGACCAGCACCTGGGCCTGTCCACCCGCGGCCTGGTGCTCACCCCGACCGCCGAGCAGTTGGCGCGCACCGACCTGGTGCAGCCCGCGCTGTTCGCGCTCCAGGTCGCGCTCGCGGCCCTGCTGGACACCGAGCACGGCGTGCGACCGCGGGTGCTGCTGGGCCACTCGGTCGGCGAGGTGGCCGCGGCGCACGTCGCCGGGGTGCTGGACCTGGCCGACGCCGCCGCGCTCGTCACCGCGCGGGGCAGGCTGATGGCCGAGCTGCCCGCCGACGGCGCGATGGTGGCCATCGCCGCCTCCGAGCAGGAGGTCCTCGCGGCGATCGAGGGCCTGGAGCACGAGGTGTCGGTGGCGGCGGTGAACGGCCCGCTGTCGACGGTGCTGTCCGGCACCGGGTCGGTGGTCGACGAGGTCGCGGCGCGGTTCGCCCGCACCAAGCGGCTCCGCGTCGACCGCGCCTTCCACTCGCCCCAGCTCGACGGGCTGCTGGAGGGGTTCCGGGAGGTGGTGGAGGGCTTGGCGTTCCGGGCGCCGGACGTCCCACTGCTGTCCAACGTGGACGGACGGGTCGTCGGGGACGAGGTGACCACGGCGGAGTACTGGGTGCGCCAGGCCAGGCGGCCGGTGCGCTTCGCCGACTGCGTCGGGGAGGCGCTGCGGCTGGGGGTGACCCGGATGGTCGAGCTGGGACCGGACGCGGTGCTCACCCCGTTGGTCCGCGACCTGGTGCCCACCGACCACGTCGTGCGACCGCTGGTGCGCCGCGGGCACAGCGAGGCGGAGACGCTGGTCCGGGCGCTGGCGGGGCTGTGGAGCGGCGGAGCGGCCGTGCGCTGGTCGACGCTGCTCCCCCGGTCCGGCGGCACCGCTCCCGGCTACGGCTTCGACCGCAGGCGCTACTGGCTGGACGGCGGGTTCACCGTGACCGCGGCGCCCGCCGCGGCCGGAACGCCGTTCGACGGCGGCGGTGTCGACGACCTGGTCCGCCGCACGGCGGCGGCGGTCCTCGGCCACTCGCCGGAGGACTTCGACCCGGACGCGCCGTTCGCGGACCTGGGCATCGACTCGATGACGGCGACGGAGCTGCGTGGCAGGCTGGAAGCGGCGGCGGAGGTCCGGCTCACCGCGACGGCCGTGTACGACCACCCGTCGGCGAACGCGCTCGCGGCGCACGTCGCCGACCTGCTGGCGAAGCCGGAGGCCGCGCCGTCGAGCGCCATCGGATCGCTGTACTGGGCGGCGTGCTCGGACGGCCGGTCGGCCGAGGCGGGTGAGCTGCTGCGCGCGGCGGCGCGGCTCCGGCCCGCCTTCACCGCGGCGGACCCCCCGGAGCCGCCGACCCCCGTGCGGTTGTCGTCGCGGTCGGGCGAACCGGTTCCGCTGCTGTGCCTGCCCTCGTTCAACGCGGTCGCCGGTCCGCACGAGTTCGCCCGCTTCGCCGCCGCGCTCCCGCACGAGGTGTGGGCGTTGCCGGAGCCCGGTTTCGGGGCCGGGGAGGCGATTCCCGCCGACCTGGCCGCGATCGTCGCCGTGCAGGTCGCGGCGGTCCGCGCGGTGTCCGGCGGACGGCCGTGCGTGCTGGTGGGGCGGTCGGCCTCCGGCCTGCTGGCCAACGCGCTGGCCGCGGCTGTCGAGGCGGAGGGCGACCCGGTGCGGGCGGTCGTGCTGCTCGACGTCTACCCGCCCGCGTTCACCGAGGAGAACGACTGGGTCGAGCGGGAGCTGAACCTGGCCGTCGCCGCGCGGGAGAGCGGGGCGGTGCTGCACGACGACGCGCGGCTGATCACGATGGGCCGGTACTTCGAGGCCTTCGCGGGGTGGCGGCCCTCCCCGACCGGCGCGCCGACGCTGCACGTCCGCGCCGCCGAGCCGTTCTCCCCGGCGATCACGGAGTTCGGGGACTGGCGGTCGTCCTGGGACCTGGAGCACCGGGAGGTGGACACCGCGGGTGACCACTTCACGATCCTGGAGGGGTTCGCGGACACGACCGCCGCCGCCGTGGACGCCTGGCTGCGGACCTGACCCACGACACGAGGGGGGGCTCCCCGGATCACTCCGGGGAGCCCCCCTCGGTCCATCGACGTCGTGCGGTCAGCGCGGCGGACCGAACCAGGTCCGCAGGGCGGTGTCGAGGTGCTCGGCGTGGTCGCCGTCGTCGTCGGGGGCGACCCAGCAGACGTGGCCGTCCGGCCGCACGAGGACCCCGCGGGCCGACCAGGGCGACAGGTCGCCGTCGGCCACCTCCACCCGGTCCGCCCAGCCCCGCGCGCGCCCGGCGTGCTCGGCGCCCGCCACCAGCACACCGCGCCCGGAGCGCAGCCGTTCGAACAGCCGACCGCGGTCGAGCGCCAGGTCGGGCATCCGCGCGCCCAGCACCTCGTGCTCCACCCCGCTCCCCATCTCGTAGCGGACGTCGAGGCCGGACAGCATGCCCGCGAACCGGTCGTTCACCTCGCGCATCCGCAGCAGGTCGAGGAACGTGCGCCGCAGCGGGTCGTACTCCCGCGCCGGATTGGTCAGGAACGCCTGCACGCGGGTGTTCTCCAGCACGCGGGCGCCCACCGGGTGCCGCTCGGAGTGGTAGGTGTCCAGCAGGCCAGCGGGCGCGTGGCCGAGCACGTCCGCGGCCAGCTTCCAGCCCAGGTTCACGGCGTCCTGCACACCGACGCTCAGCCCCTGACCGCCCGCCGGGATGTGGATGTGCGCGGCGTCGGCGACCACGAACACCCGGCCGAGGCGGTAGTCCGCGGCCTGGTGCGCCGCGTCGGACAGCCGGGACGCCCACTCCACCTCGGCGATGTCCACCGCCGAGCCGTAGCGCTGCGCGACGGCCGCGCGGACCTCCCGCTCGGTCACCTCCGCGGCCGCCTCGCGCCCGTGCTCCGCCCACACCACCCGGTAGCGCCCGTTGGGCAGCGGCACCAGCGGGTAGGACACCTCCCGCCGGTCCCGGCGGTCCTCGCCCAGCAGGTCCGAGGTGCGCCGCGGCTTCGTGAGCACCTCCGGCGGCGCGGACCGCAGCAGCACGTCGGCGACCACACCGGAGAAGTCCGTCGAGGTGCCGGGGAAGTCGAACCCCGCCAGCGCGCGCACGGAGCTGGCGTGGCCGTCGCAGCCGACCACGTACCGGGCGTGGAGGTCGACCACGCCGTCGGGGGTGGAGACGACCGCGGTGGCCCGCTCCTCGTCCTGGGACAGGCCGATCAGCTCGTGTGCGCGCGACACCCGCACGCCGAGCCTGAGCAGTTCGGCCTCCAGCACCCCTTCCAGGAGGTTCTGCGGGTAGATCAGGTGGTACGGGTGCGCGCTGCCCCACCTGTCGTAGGTCAGCGGCACCGGCAGCCCGGCGAAGTGGCCGTCGGGGATGCGGGCGACCGCGTCGGCCAGGACGGCGTCGAGCAGACCTCGGCAGTCCAGCAGCTCCACGGTCCTGGGCTGGAGGCCCAGCGCCTTGGAGTGCCGGTTGGGTTCGGGCAGCAGGTCGATCACGGCGGGCCGCACGCCCGCCAGTGCCAGTTCGCAGGCGACAGCCAGGCCGGACGGCCCCGCTCCCACCACCAGGACGTCCACAGCGTTCATCACGGCCTCACACGCCTTGCGGCAGTCGGAACAGGTTGTCGGGGTCGTAGCGCCGCTTCACGCGGACCAGCTCGGCGTGGTTGTCGCCCCAGTAGGCCCGCTGCCAGTCGGCGAGGTGGGGGTCGGGGAAGTTCACGTAGGAGCGTCCGCTCGACCACGGGTCCAGCAGGGTGAACCCGCTGTCCACCCAGGACTCCGCGCGCCGCCTCCCGCCCTCGTCCGGGACCTCGGGCAGCAGCAGCACGTGGCCGATGAGGAACCGGGCGTCCCGGTGGGCGTAGGCGGTGGCGTCGGCGGCGACCCGGTTGATCGCGCCGCCCATCGCGGTGAAGTTGACGAACCGGGTCTGCCCGGCCTCGCGGTCGGCGCCGAACCCCTCGACCAGCGCGGAGATCCGCTCCGCGTCCAGCGGCCGGTCGAACAGCCGGTTGCGCTCGCGCTGGAACCGCTGGCGGGGCAGCACCGCGCCGGGGCGGGTGCCCTCCCGGTGGCACTGGTCGACGGTGAGCCCCCGGCCACCGCCGTAGATCCACATCATGGTGTCGAAGTAGGTCTGGTCGAGCACGACCTCGGCGACCGGTTCCACGCCCGCGGCCGCCACGAGGTCGGCCAGCAGCGCCTCGGCCCGCGCGGGCGGCCCCATCAGGGTGCCGATCATCGCGACCGTGACGGGTTCGCCGGGCGCCGCGTCGAGGAGCACCAGGCTGATCGACGTGCTCAGCTCGTCGGGTGCGGCGAGGACCCAGTCCTGCCAGGCGGACAGCACGTCCACGGCGGCGTCGCCCGTCCACACGAGGTGGAACAGCACCATCCTCGGGATGGGTCGGGGCACCACCTCGAAGTCCACGACGGCGCCGAAGTTCCCGCCGCCACCGCCGCGCAGCGCCCAGAACAGGTCCGGGTGCTCCTCCGCGGAGCAGCGCAGCGCGGTGCCGTCGGCGAGCACGACCCGCGCGGACACCAGGTTGTCCGAGGCGAGGCCGTGCTTGCGGCTCTGCGGCCCGTTGCCGCCGCCGGAGACGAACCCGCCCGCCGCGACCGTGGGGCACATCCCGTTGGCCACCGCGAGCCCGTCGGGCCACAGCGCGGCCAGCGCGTCCACCGCCTGCGTTCCCGGTCCGATGTGGACGGTGCGGCCGTCGTGCCGGACGTGGTCGAGGCGAGACAGGTCCAGCACCAGGCCGGAGGTCGTGGACCAGCCCGCGAAGCTGTGGCCGCCGCTGCGCAGCCGCACCGGCACGTCGTGCTCGGCGGCGAAGGCCAGCCCGGCGCGCACGTCGGCCTCGTCGGCGCAGTAGGCGACGCAGGCGGGTGCGACGGCGTCGTACTCGGCGATCTGCAACCGCACCGCCAGGTCGTAGGACGGGTCTCCGGGGAACACCGCCTCACCGCGCAGCAGCGACGGCAGCCGGGTGAGGTCCAGCGCCGGAACCACCACCGTCAGACGACCAGCGTGCGGATGGCCGGGACCGGGGGTCCGACGAGCTCGCAGATCGTCCTCGGCCCGTCCTGCCCGCCGTTGACCACGGTGACCAGGTGTCCGGGGGCGAACGTGTACAGGCCGGGCTCGGTCGCCAGGAAGCGGGTGTGGCCGCCGCTGAGCAGGACGGTGTGCCCGATCCTGGCCGGTTCCACGTTGGTCAGGCCGTTCGCGGTCGGCTCGAAGTCCACCGGGCCGGTGACGACCACGCCGAGCTTCCCGGTGATGTCGTTCGCCGGGCGCTCGAACTTGGTGCCGTGCAACGTGCGCAGGGTCAGCCACAGGTCGACGTGCGAGCCTCGGGGGACCACCACCGGCGCGGTGATGCCGAACTCGATCTCGTCGACGATCGGCTCCGCCCGTTCCGGCAGGCTGCACGAGTAGTTCACCCGCACGGTCCCGGTGTGCACCACCAGCACCGAGCCGTTCAGCTCGACCGCGGCGGAAACCCCGTCCGCCTGCGGGGTCGACACCGGGTCAGTCGCGCTCACAACCACGTTCGAACACCTCGTCACATCGCACGACGACTGCCGTCAGCCGTTGGGGAGCACCCAGATCACCGGCTCCCGGAGCACCGGTCAACCCCTAGCGCGGCCCCCTAACCCGGTCACCCCAGAACACCGGTCACACCGGCCGCGACCTGCTCGTCCGTGGCTAGTCTGCGATGAGGTGCCCACCTCCCAACAGGAGAGAGCCGATGAGCCAAGCCGTCGTCGAACTTCCTCTTCCCGTGCAGGAGAAGCGGCCGGGCACCAGACCGCGGATCGTCGGGTCGGGCATCGCCGTGCCGGAGCGGTCCTACAGCCAGCTCGACGTCCTGGACCGCTACGGCATCACCGACGGCCGGATCCGCTCGATGTTCCTCAACAGCGCGATCGACCGCAGGCACCTGGTGCTCCCGCCCGTCTCGCCGGACGGCGGCCCCGGCGTCGAGACGCAGGGCCAACTGCTGGCCAAGCACCGGGAAGAGGGCGTCCGGCTGGCCGCGAGCGCCGTGCTGGACTGCCTCGACCGCGCGAACGCCGACCTGTCGGACGTGGGCTACCTGTGCTGCGTCACCTCGACCGGCTTCCTCACGCCGGGAGTAAGCGCTTTCCTGATTCGTGAGCTGGGCCTGCGCCACCACACCGGGCGGTTGGACGTGGTCGGCATGGGCTGCAACGCGGGCCTCAACGGACTGTCCGCCGCGACCGGCTGGGCGGCGACCCACCCCGGCGGCCTGGCCCTGACGGTCTGCGTCGAGGTGTGCTCCGCGGCCTACGTCTTCGACGGCACCATGCGCTCCTCGGTGGTCAACTCGCTGTTCGGCGACGGCGCGGCGGCGGTCGCGCTGACCACCGACGGCGGCGGGGCCGACAGCGGCGCCCCCGAGGTGCTGAAGTTCGCCAGCTGCGTGATCCCCGACGCCATCGACGCGATGCGCTACGACTGGGACGACGAGCAGGGCAAGTTCAGCTTCTTCCTGGACCCCGGCGTGCCCTACGTGGTCGGCGCGCACGCCGAGACGGTCGTCAACCGGCTGCTCGCGGGCACCGGCCTGCGGCGGTCCGACATCGCGCACTGGATCGTGCACTCCGGCGGCAAGAAGGTCATCGACTCGGTCCGGGTGAACCTCGGCCTGACGCGCCACGACGTGCGGCACACCACCGGCGTGCTGCGCGACTACGGCAACGTGTCCAGCGGCTCCTTCCTGTTCTCCTACAAGCGCCTCGTCGACGAGGGCGTGGCCGCGCCCGGCGACCACGGCGTGCTGATGACGATGGGGCCGGGCTCGACCATCGAGACCGCCCTGCTGCGCTACTGACCCGAGGTGGTGCCCGTGCCCCTGTCCTCCCCGTCTCCGCTCAGCGGCGTCCCCGGCGTCGACGCCGCACTGCTGGCCGAACAGGCCGGGGCGTGCGACGAGACGATCGCCGCGCTGCCGCCGAAACCCGTGCGCTCACCGGAGGAGCAGCGGATCGCCGACGCCGCCCACCACCCGGTCCGGTGGTTGCGCGACCGCTTCCTGCTGCGGCACGGCAGGCGCGTGTACGAGTCCGCCACCGGCGGGTTCGAGCGGCGCCCCCGGCTGGCCCCGCTCGCGGCCGAGGTCGCCGACCTCTACCCCGGCCTGCTGCCCGGCCGCGCCCGGTTGGCGGAGGAGGACGGCCTGCCGCAGGCGCTCAAGGAAGGCCTGGCCATCGACCAGGGCATCTTCTTCCGCCGGGTGCTCGGCGACCCGGTGACCGGCGAGCACCTCGTGGACGCCATGCGCGCGCCGACCCAGCGGGCGCTGCACCTGCTGACCGCGTTCGAGTCGCTCGGGGAACTCGACCTCGGCACCGTCCACCTGGAACGCGTCGACGACGTCGCGCACGTGACCCTGCGCAACCTCGACTGCCTCAACGCCGAGACCAACGAGCTGACCGCGGACCTCGAAACGGCGGTGGACCTGGTCCTGCTGCACCAGGACGTCCGGGTCGGACTGCTGCGCGGCGCCGAGATGACGCACCCGCGCTACGAGGGGAAACGGGTGTTCAGCCCCGGCATCAACCTCAAGCACCTGCACGCGGGCCGCATCTCCTACACCGACTTCCTGCTCGGCAGGGAACTCGGCCTGCTGAGCAAGCTGCGGCGCGGCCTGCGGCCCGACGAGGGCGATCCGGGGTCCTGGCCGCACCTCGACGTCGCGAAGCCGTGGGTGGCCGCGGTCGACACGTTCGCGATCGGCGGTGGCATGCAGGTCCTGCTCGCCGTCGACCACGTGGTGGCCGCCGACGACGTGTACTTCAGCCTCCCGGCCGCCCAGGAGGGGATCGTGCCGGGGATGGCGAACCTGCGGCTGGCCGCGCTGTTCGGCGGACGGCTGACCAGGCAGGTGATCCTCGACGGCAGGCGCGTCCCCGCCCACGCCCCCGAGGCGCGGCTGCTGTGCGACGAGGTGGTCGCGCCGGAGCGGGTGGGCGAGGTCGCCGCGGCCGCGGCGAAGCGGCTGGCCTCCCCCGCCGTGGCGGTGAACCGCCGCATGATCGACCTCGCGGAGGAGCCGCCCGACCGGTTCCGCGCCTACGCGGCCGAGTTCGCGCTGGCGCAGGCGCTCAGGTTGCACAGCGCCGACGTGCTGGACAAGGTGCACCGCTTCAGCACGGCGGGACGTGCCGGGTGAAGCCGGTGCAGGCGCTGCTCCGGGTGCTGCGCGACGAGGGTGTGACGAAGGTCTTCGGCAACCCCGGCACCACCGAGCTGCCCTTCCTGGACGCGCTGGTCGACGCGCCCGACATCGAGTACGTGCTGGGCGTGCACGAGGGTTCGGTCGTCGCGATGGCCGACGGGTACGCCCGCGCCACGGGCAGGCCCGCGTTCGTCAGCCTGCACGTCGCGGCCGGGCTCGCCAACGGTCTGGTCGGGCTGCTCAACGCCTCCAGGTCGCGCACCCCGCTCGTGGTCACGGCGGGGCAGCAGGACCGCAGGCACCTCTCGCACGACCCGATGCTCTCCGGTGACCTCGTCGGCCTCGCGCGGGCGGCGGTCAAGCACACCTTCGACGTGCGGCACGCCCACGACCTGCCCGTCGCGCTGCGCCGGGCCTTCCGCCTCGCCGTCCAGCCCCCGGCCGGGCCGGTGTTCCTGTCGATCCCGATGGACCTGCTCGCCGAGGACGTGGAGGTGGTGCTGCCCGAGCGCTCCACCATCCGGCCGCCCGGTCCCGCGACGGGGGTGGGCGAGGCCGCCGACGTGCTCCGCGCGGCCCGCGAGCCCGCGATCGTGGCCGGTGACGGGGTCGGCCGGTCCGCGGCGGTCGCCGAACTGGTGGGGGTGGCGGAGGCGCTGGGCGCGGCCGTCTACCACCAGCCCTTCAACGACGGCATCGACTTCCCGACCGCGCACCCGCTCTACCGGGGTGCGCTCCCCGCGACCCACGCCGGGATCCGGGAGCGGCTGGAACCCCACGACGTCGTGTTCGTGGTCGGGTGCCACGCCTTCATGCCGCACCACTACACGCCGGGTTCGCCGATCCCGGCGGGCACGCGCGTGGTGCAGCTGGACGACGACCCGTCCGAGCCGGGGCGGAACTTCGCGGTGTCCCCCGGCATGGTCGGCGACATCCGCGCCACGATCGCCGAACTGGCGAAGGTCCTGCCGCGGAGCGGTCGCACGTACCACCGCGCCGACGAGTCCGAAGTGGACTTCGAGGTGCCGGACGTCCGGGCTCCGCTGGACCCGCTCGTCGCGGCGCGCGCGGTCGCGGCCGGGCTGACCGAGGACGCGGTGCTCGTCGAGGAGGCCATCACCACGGGGGTGCTGCTGCGCGGGGCCCTGCGGCAGTCGCGGCCGGGGTCGTACGTGCACACCGTCGGCGGCGGTCTCGGCTCCGGGATCGGCATGGCCGTCGGCACCCGCCTCGGTGATCCCACCCGGCCCGTCGTGGCCGTGCTGGGCGACGGGTGCGCCCTGTTCGGCGTGCACGGCCTGTGGAGCGCGGCCCGGTGCGGCGTCCCGGTGACGTTCGTGGTGATGAGCAACGGCGAGTACCGGACCCTCAAGGAGACCCTGGACTCCTGGGGCAGCCGCGCCAGCGAGGCGGGGCGCTACCTCGGGGTGGACCTGGGGCGGCTCGACTTCACCACGGCGGCCGACTTCTTCGGCGTGCCCGCCGTGCGCGTCGACTCGGCGAAGCAGCTGCACGAGATCGTCGCCACAGCGGGCGACCGGCACGGCCCGCTCCTCGTGGACGTGCCGATCACCGGACACCAGGAGCACCCGTGATCACCCCGCCCCCCATGGGTCCCGGCCTCTCCCCCGTCGTCGAGCCCGCCACCGGGGCCGTCCTGGGTGGTTTGCCGGTGCACGATCCCCGCGACGTCCGCCCGGTCGTGGCCGCAGCGGCCGTGGCGCAGTCCGACTGGGCGGCGACGCCCGCCGTGGAGCGGGCCGAGGTGCTCCGTCGTGCGGCGCTGGTGCTGCGGGAGCACCGCGCCGAGGTGGTCGAGTGGCTGGTGCGGGAGAGCGGGTCCGTGCGGGGCAAGGCGGAGCACGAGGTGGGGTCGGTGCTCGACGAGCTGTGGGTGGCCTCCGCGTTGCCGACCCAGCCCTACGGGCAACTGCTGCCCGACGCCGGGGGGCGGCACAGCTCCGCGCGCCGGGTGCCGCTCGGCGTGGTGGCCGTGATCAGCCCGTGGAACGTGCCGCTGCTGCTGGGCGCGCGGGCCGCGGTGCCCGCCATCGCCCTGGGCAACGCCGTGGTGCTCAAGCCCGACCCTCGCACGCGGGTGTGCGGCGGGCAGGTGCTCCTGGAGGTGTTCCGGGAGGCCGGTCTTCCCGAGGACGTGCTGCGCGTGGTCGACGGCGGGGCCGACGTGGGTCGTGCGCTGACCGTCGACCCCGAGGTGGCGATGGTGGCGTTCACGGGCTCCACGGAGGTGGGCAGGCACATCGGCGCCGAAGCGGGCCGCCTGCTCAAGCGCGCCTCGTTGGAGCTGGGCGGCAACAACGCCGTCGTGGTGCTCGACGACGTCGACCTGGAGGCGGCGGCCTCGGCGGCGGCCTGGGGCTCGTTCTTCCACCAGGGCCAGGTGTGCATGGCCGCTGGACGGCACATCGTGCTCGACTCGGTCGCCGACCGGTACCTGGAGCTCCTCTCCGAGCGGGCCGACGCGCTCGCGGTGGGTGACCCGTGGCGCGAGGACGTCGCGCTCGGGCCGCTGATCGACGAGGCGCAGGCGGCGCGCGTGGACCGGATCGTCGCCGAGTCGGTGGCCGCGGGCGCGAAGGTGCTGGCGGGCGGCACGCGGGACGGCCTGTTCTACCGGCCGACGGTGCTGGCCGACGTGACCGCGGACGCGCCCGCCTTCACCGAGGAGGTGTTCGGGCCGGTCGCCCCGGTGGTCGTGGTGGCCGACGAGGACGAGGCGGTGGCGGCGGCCAACAACACCGAGCACGGCCTGGTCGCGTCCGTCCTGACCGGATCGGTGCGGCGCGGCCTGGCACTGGCCGACCGGCTCGCCACGGGCATCGTGCACGTCAACGACCAGACGATCGAGGACGACGCCTACGTCCCGTTCGGCGGGTGGGGAGCCTCGGGCAACGGCAGCAGGCACGGAGCGGGCCGCAGTTGGGAGGAGTTCACCCGCTTGCAGTGGCTGACCGCGCGCGACCACGTCCAGCCGTCCCCGTTCTGACTCAGCGGCCCTCCCAGCGCGGCTCCCGCTTCTCCGCGAACGCGGCGGGCCCTTCCCGCGCGTCACGGCTGCGCGACCTGACCCGCTCCCAGGGGTAGTCGGCGGCGAAGGCCTCCTCCAGCGGCATCGTCACCGACCGCGTCGCGGCCTGCTTGACCGCCCGCACGGCCAGCGGCGCGGCCCGCAGCAGGTCCTCGACCCACCCGTCCACGCACGCGTCCAAGTCCTCGGCCGGGACCACGTCGTTGACCAGTCCCAGTTCCCACGCCCGCCGCGCGCTCATCGGCCGTCCGGTCAGCAGGTGTCCGAGCGCGACCCGGAACGGCGCCTGGCGGGCCAGCCGGAACACCCCGCCCGCACCCGCGATCAGCCCCAGCTTGGCCTCCGGCAGGGCGAACACCGCGTCGTCGGAGGCCACCACGACGTCGCAGGCCAGCGCCAGCTCGAACCCCCCGCCGTAGGCGTACCCGCGCACCTTGGCGACCACCGGCTTGGCCAGGTCGAACCGCTCGGTCAACCGCGGCCAGCCGGGTTTCCCCTCGCTGCCGAAGGAAGACGGCCCGACCTCCCCCGCGCTCTCCAGCGCCGCCAGCTCCTTGAGGTCCTGCCCGACCGAGAACGCCTGCTCACCGGCGCCGCTGACCACGGCGACCCACAGGTCGTCGTCGGCCTCGAAGTCGTCCCAGACCTCGGCGAGTTCCGCGTGCATCCGGCGGTTCATCGCGTTGAGCACGTGGGGCCGGTCGAGCACCACGTGCGCGACCCTCCCCCGCTTGTCGTAGCGGATCTCGGCGCGGTCGTCCCCCATGTCCCCACCGTACCGGACGGCTTCGCCACACCGTCCACAGTGGATTGATAACGCGGGTCGGCTCACGAACTTGACGGCGAGCGCACCCGGCACCGCCGCGACGACCGAGCTCAGGAACAGCGCGAAGCAGTTCGGCCCGGCGTCGCCGATCGCCAGCAGCACGGTGCCCACGACCGGGACCAGCAGCTGCGGGAACTGGTACGACAACGCGATCACGGCCAGGCCCGCTCCTGGCTCCGAGGTGGCGGGCAACACCTCGGTCAGCATCGCCAGGTCGACGGCGACGAACGCGCCCTGCCCCATCCCGGCGATGGCGATCGCCGGCACGAACACGGGCGGACCGTCGGCGAACAGGCTGACCAGCAGGCCACCGGCGGTCAACAACGCCGAGGTCCACACGATCAGTGAGGTTGTCCCCTTGATCCGGACACCCTGATCCCAGACAACGGTCCGGGGGAAGGGACAACCTCAGGTGGAGCGCATTCGGCAAGAAACGCGGCCGCAACGGAAAGATGACCGGTCCGCCGGTCCGCGACGACCTGGTCCGGCGTGACGTCACCGCCACCGCGCCGAACCGGCTGCGGCTGGCCAACATCACCGAACACCGCACCACAGAAGGAAAGCTGCATCTCTGCGCGGTCAAGGACGTCTGCTCCAACCGGATCGTCGGCTACTCCATCGACTCCGGATGAAGTCCCGCCTCGCCGTCACCGCGCTCACCAATGCCCTCGCCCGCCACGGCCTGACCGGCTCGATGGCTCCGGACCGCAATCGTGACCTGGATCGAGCGCACTTGCCACCGCCGCAGACGCCAAGCCGCTCGCGGCCGGTCGACCCCCATCGAATACGAAACAATCATGACCACGCCAGCCAGCCAAGCTGGCGTGACCACCACTGTCACCTACTCGTGCAGCAGACCCCTCGGTGTTCGCAAGAACGGTGAGATAGTGCTGAGGGCATGAGACGAAGGCACCTCATGCCTTGTTTTAGCCAGGCGTCCGGCGATCACGGTTGTCGATAGAGGCGATGGGGGTAGACGTTGTACGCGTTCTGTCGATACGGGGCCGCGTTGATGCTGGTCTTCTATGGGTTCGCGAAGCTCAACGGGTCGCAGTTCACGGTTCTGTCGTCCGAATTGGACAAGCCGATGGGTGATGTCTCAGGTTTCTGGCTGACCTGGCACTACTTCGACTTCTCGCCGGTTTTCGGCACGTTGGTCGCGCTGGTCCAGATCACTCTCGGGGTGCTGTTGTGCTGGCGCAAGACCACATTGGTGGCCGCGTGCGGCGGGCTGGGCGTGCTCGCCACGATCACGCTGATCGACCTGACCTACGGCGTCGACGCCAGCGGTACCGTGATGGCCGCGGCAACCACCGCCTGCCTGGGTTTCGTGGTGACCCGGCATCGTGCTGACCTCGTGCGCGCGCTCTGGACCGACCAGCGCTCCACCGACACACAAGGTGTGCGCGAGGTCATCGTGAGAGTGATCATCCAGGTCGCGGTGTTGGTCGCCGCGTTCGCCGGCACATACTGGATTGCCAATGAGAACAACCGTGCGCCGACACCGCTGGACGGCGCCTGGGAGGTCCGTACCGGGACCTACCAGCCAGTCGGCACTGTTCACCCGGTTGAGCGCCTGTACTTCGAGTACAACCGCGCCTACCTGGTGGTCTTCCGCTTCGGCGATCAATGGATCGAGCACCATTTCGAGGTTGACCCCGCACAGCGAGAGCTGCGGATATGGGACCAATGGCTCCGCAAGGACACACCCCTGTTGTTCAACGGTGCCTATGAGCTGACCGGCGATCGACTGGTGATCACCGGAACCTTTGATGACAACGCCTCCCCCGTTCGCCTCGAGCTCACTCGGCTCAGGAATCGCTGAAACGGATCCAAGCCACTGTTTTCGCATGTCAACGGCGCGCTCATGCCGTGAAGCGGCACGGCCAGGGCCGCCCGCCCTGCGCTGCATCGCAGCAAACGCCGCGACACGCCCGAGCGTCATGCTCCGTGAAGAGCAAAGTGTCACCCTGGGTTAGCAAACTGCTTTCGGGCTTGACGCAGACCTACTCGAAGATCATGCCGGTTAAGCCTGCATCCGCTGCCCCGGCCCGCGCTTGGATCCGCGGGCGCGGCCGAGGTCGGTCGAGATCATCGTCAACCTGGGTTGTGATCCTGGTGGCAGAACACCTGCGCGTCGGTGCCCTCGAAGATCATGTTGCTGATGCTCAGCCCAACCCGCCGTCCATCTCGAGCAGGTGCTCGCCCCGCAGAACGCGGTCGCCATCAATGGATTCTCTTCGGCCTGCACCGACGCAGAAGGTGGCGCCCCGACGAGGAGGAGAGGCGTGGCCCGCTCCTCGTCGCGGCAGTCTCGCTCTTACCTGGTTGGCAGGGCGATCACAGGACGAGCATGAGCTTGCCGCCGGGTCGGCGGGACTGGCTGAGCTCGGCCACCTCCTGGATCCGGTCGAGCGTGTAGGTGCGGGCGACCGGTACGACCAGGATGCCTTCGCCGGCGAGCCGGGCGAACTCGTCCATCTGGTCGTACCGGATCTCGGTGGTGATCCGGACGCCCAACTCGGCCGCGGCGGCGAAGTCCGAGACGGTGAGGACGCGGTCGGGATCCCCGGTCAGCTCGATCAGGGTCGGTAGCGAGCCGCCGGCCGGGCGACCTCAATGCGGTCGTGGTGCTGATGCTCCGACAGCAGACCGGCCACTGCCCGGACCGTGTCGGCCAAGGTCTCCCGACGACTGAGATGACGGGTCAGTGATCGCCAGTTCTTCAAATGAGCGATGCCGTGCTCGACACGGGTACGACGTGAGGAATGGTCCTTCCGTAGCCGCGTATGGATCTCCTCGTACCAGGCTGGTGGATTCCTACGGAACTCCCGGTAGGACGGGGTGCTCACATGCCCGGCCGTCACCGCCTCGGCCCGCAGGTCGACCGGCCCGCGGTCGGCGGCGGCGCCGGTCGGCCGCAGTCGGACGACCTCCACCACCGCGGCATCTTCCTCGTGGACATACAGGACTCAAGCTCGCGTCACGACGACGTGAAACGCCTGCATCGGGCCAAACTTGCGCAACAGCGAGTCCGACACAGTGCACATGGTGACCGAGACCATCTACGACAACGTGATACGGCACGGATACGGACGGATTGACCCCGGCTCGTACGAGCCACGCACGGTACCGGTCAAGAGCCGGAAATTGCGGACGTGGGTGTCGTGGCCTGATTTCTGGAGCCAGTTCTAGTTCTAACGATCGCTCGCTTGTACGTCTGAAGCGCCTACGAGGAACACCTGCCGCTACATCGGTGGGCGGTTCCAGGGTCAGCGTCATCGTCGTCGGGCCTGGTTCGCGGCCGGTGCGAGTGGTTCCGAGTGCCCTGGAGTGCCTCGGTGCCACAACTCGATCTTGTGCCTGGTGGTGCCCCTCTCTGGCCGGACGAAGCGACTCCTACCGCCTGCGGAGCGCAGCGCCGCACCTGCGGTCAAGACCGGTGGCGGCGGTCCTGTCCGCAGAGGTCGGGTGCGATGTTCGCCTTTGTTCGTTCACGTCTGCCGTTCGACCGTGAAGAACCGATCCGGACTACACCTGGTGGCGATCAGTCGGGAGAGCCGAGCAATCCGGAAAGAGGAAGCACACCATGCCGATCAGTGCACACCTGAGTCGACTGGGCATCACCGCGGCACTCGTGGTCGCGTCCGCTGTTCCGCTGGCGGGAAGCGCCATGGCCGCGTCCGACGCACAACCGCGGAGAGCGTTCGACTGCCAACTGCACCTCCAGGTCGCGGGCTACCCGCTCACCGAGCCCAGGGTGAACGCCTGCGCCACCGGAGCGGAAGGGAGTTGGCTCGACTGGCTCACCTGCTACGCGGGGCTGCTCGGATCCGGCGTCGACCAGCGCACCGCCGAACTCGCCTGCAACCTCTCGCAGGATTGAGCATTCCCGCACCGCGGATCCGCGAGTGTTTCCGGTCGGCACGGAACTGGCCCTCCCACGGCCAGTTCCGTGTCCGTGCGACGTCGCGCGCTGACCGGCGACCCGCGCGGGTGCGGGTGCGACAGGAGGAAGACGGCGTTTCGAGGTGCTGGTGGCTCTCTTGTCTCATGGCACGAACCGGCCGTGAGTGGTGTCGGGCTCCGGCGGCTGGTGGCCTGCGAAGCGGACCTCACCGGCCATCGAAGGATCACCGGGGATTGCGAACCCCTTGTGCACGGCGAGCGGCAGTAGTGCGGTGTGCGGGACCGGTGATCATCTGAAACCGCACTTGCGATGCGGAACCTGTTGCACACAGCAAGAACGAGGGCGTCGCACGTGACCGGACGCCCTCGCAACGACCACTTCTCCACGCCGTCGGGTCTGGCCGGGTGGAGCCAGGGCGGGACCGCCCGCCGGATCAACGCCCGCGCCCACCTCTACGACGCACGACAGAAGATCGACAACGGTGTGCGCCATGGCCCGCACGACCTCCGGGTCCGGGCTCTGGCCGGGCTGCGCGGGCAGGGCTGTCCGGTGCTGGACGCCGACGTCGCCCGGCTC
>NZ_DBNGPQ010000061.1:0-46830 GCF_057122925.1 Umezawaea sp.
AGCGTTGATGATGGGCTCAGGTGCCCCGTCACTGCCGTCAACCACGCTCATCGTCCCCTCGATGGTCGTCCTGCCCGTAGATGAGGCTAGCTCTGTCCACCGACAGACCGGGGCATCGTGACCCTCCTGGTGCTGGCTGATCGCTTACACAGTGGCACGCACCGAGAGCTCTGACCAAGCAGGACGGGCAGAACGGTGCTCGAAGCACACGATCAGTCGACGAGAGAACCTCGATATTGCCGATTTTGGCTCTACAGGATCAAGAGCGCCGCCTCCGGCGGCGCGTGCGGGTCCTTGCGCTGGCAGCTTGGCCGCATCCATCCCGGCACGCCCGGCCTCCGCTTCGCTGCGCCGGGCGACCGGGCGGCGCAGAGCGCCGTACTGAGGGCCGGGTGCCGCCGAGGAGCTGGTGACCCATGAGGCCGTTCGTCCAGGCTCCCTACGAGCGCCGTGGGGTCACCGCGGAATGGGGCGGGGCGCTCGACTGCCGCGACGGCTTCGCCGCCTTGCCACCGGGATCGAGTGAACGGCATCGAGGGCCAGGGCGATGAGATGAAGGCCAGGCGGTCACCCCGGCTCGTGAGCATGACGACGACCAGCAGTGCCGCGTCAAGGCTGGAGGGCTTACCTTGACCCAACACCACCGGCCGTGTGAGCGGCTTCGGGTCGGGATGAGGTCAGGAGTGTGGGTGCGCGGACTGCGGACTCATGACGGACTGGCATCCCGAGTGGGAGGGTCGGAAGACCGCTCGACCGCAGGTCACGGGGTACGAGACACCGCTTGTCTGTCATGCCTTCCTAAACCGTGTGTCGCAGGTTCGAATCCTGCCGGGGGCACTCACCTTTCGCCGGGTGAATCAGGCCCTGAGCAGCGGCAACGCGCTCGGGGCTTGATCTTTTACCAGGCAAGTCCGGCGGGTTCAGGTTGGTTGTGAGCGCACGTGGTTGATGTGCGGTTCGTAGGCCGACAGGTCGCGGTGGGGTTCGTAGGTGCTCAGGTAGTAGTAGTCGGCGACGATGTTGGCCTGCTGTTCGGTGTTGAAGGCGGTGAACGGTTTCCCGCGCAAGCCCTCGGGGCCGCCGTAGTCGTAGAGGCCCTTGACGAAGAAGCCCGCGAACGCCGTCGGTAGGAGGCTGAGGACGCTGCGGCCGTGCTGGTACTGGTAGGCGTGGGTCAGTTCGTGCACTAGCCAGCGTTCGTACCTGGCCTGGTGCTGGGGTGTGGTGAGGACTCCCCTGGGGAACGTGACGAGGCTGGGGAGGGTGCGGGCCACACCGAAGCTGCCCAGCAGGCCGCCCTCGGCCAAGCTCAGGGCGCTGGTGTCCAGTGCGTCGCCGAAGACCTGGTGGGCTATCCGGGCCTCGTGGGACTCCAGGCCGCGGCGGAAGGCGCTTCTGAACACCATGGCGGCTCCTCCGGCTCGGGCACGGACCAATGCTAGGCACGAACGCCGAAAGCGCCACCTCAGGAACGCGAACGGGCGGCCCCAGGAGTGTGCCCGGGGCCGCCCGTCGTCGTCAGGGGCCTACTTGGTCTTGTTGTAGTCCCTGATGTCCTGCATGTAGTCCTCGTTCTCCTTCTGGCTCTGCACGTCGGCGGACATTTCCTTCCACAGCTCGTGCGCCAGGTGGAGCAGGGTGCCGGTGGCGACGACCCTGCCGCCCACGTTGACCGTGCCGCCGGGTGCGGCCAGTTCTTCGAAGTTCTTCACCCAGCGGGCGATGTCGGCGGCTTCCTGGGGCGTCTTGTTGTGCGGCGGTCCGGTGAGCTTGGCCTCCAGCTTGCCCTTGCCGAACTTGCCGAACTGCTCCATGCCGTCCTTGCGGCCGTTCTTGATCTTGTTGGCGATGTCCTTGATGTCCTGGAGCGACCACTTGGGCGGCTGGTTGACCGGGGGTGTCGGCGGCTTCGGGTCCGGGGGCTTCGGGGCGGGTGCCCCTGGGACCTCCGGCGGCTTGGAGACCGGCGGAGCGCCCGACGGGGTCGTGGTGCCGCCCGGTGGCTTCGGAGCGCCTCCTGGGACCTCCGGGGGCTTGGACACCGGCGGAGCACCAGCGGGAACCGTCGTGTCCGGCGGCTTCGGCGCAGGCGCACCACCGCCAGGGACCTCCGGCGGCTTCGACACGGGAGGTGCCGGTGGGGTGTCCGGGGGCTTGGGAGCCGGTGCGCCGCCGCCCGGAACCTCCGGGGGCTTCGAGACCGGGGGCGCCGGCGGGGTGTCCGGGGGCTTCGGAGCGGGTGCGCCGCCGCCGGGGACCTCCGGTGGCTTGCTCGCGGGCGGGGCGACCGGGGGTGCGCCGGACGGCGTGGTGGTGCCGCCGCTCCTGTTCAGCCTGCCCGCGTCGTCGGCGATCTTGGTGAGCGCCGTGCCGAGCTGGTCGCCCGCCGCCTTGTTGGCGGTGAGCAGGGACTTGAGGTTGGTGATGTGGCGGAGGATGCGGCCCAGCGCCTCCAGCGCGGTGGCGACCGCGACGCCGACGAACGCGACGATCGAGGCGCCGAAGGTGAACGGGGCCAGACCGGCCGCGACCAGGGCGCCGCCGATGAGGTTGCCGATCACCATGGCGATGATGTCGCGGACCAGTGAGCGGAACGCCGTGACGCAGGCGCCCATCGTGGCCATGGTCTCGGCCGAGCCGTTGATGGCCATGCCGATGGCCGCCAGTTCGTCGGCGACCTTCTTCATGCTGGCCTTGAACGCGTCCGCGGTCTGGCCGGTCCACGGGTCGAGCTTCTTCAGCGCTTCGACGTGGGTCGTGGCCAGGGCCTGGTACTTGTCCGCGTCGTTCTTGATCTTCTCGGTCTCCTGCCGGACGGCGATGTTGTCGCCCATCAGCAGGTCCAGCGGCTCGCGCAGGAAGTACAGGTGGTCGATCAACCAGCCGACGCCCGCGCCCAGCAGCGCGCCCAACGGGTTGAGCACGGCGCCGACGACGTCGAAGCCGAGGCCCACGCCGTAGGCGGCCATGGCCGCCGTGTTGCCGTCCTGGATCGCCTTGACGAGGCCGGCGACGGTGTCGACCATGCCCGCGCCGGAGAAGCCGTCCACCCACTCCGTGCCCTCGCCGAAGCCGGGGGTCAGGGTGAGGCCGGGGATTCCGCCGTCTTTCTTCTCTTCTGTGGCCGTTTCGGCCATCACTACCCCTTGAAGGTGTCGGCGTTGCCCTGGTCGGTGATGCGGTAGCTCTCGGCGGTCAGCTTCGTGTTGTCCTTGGCCGTGGAGAGCGCGGTCTCGTACTTGCCGATGACCTCCTTGGCCTCGGCGACCTTGTTGCGGGCCGCGATGCTGAAGAACTGGCCGATGATGCCGAACACCAGCGGATCGAAGTGGACGCCGTTGAGGACGTCCTTGGACTCGGACAGCGAGTCCACCAACGACTGAAGGTTCGTCGAGAACGTGTCGAGGTCGTCCGGCCTCACCTCGAATCCAGCAGCCATCAGGTGTTCCTTCCGCTCTGGTCGGGCGCCGTGCGGCAGGTCGGCCGCTCGGTCACCACGGGTGGTTCTCGTCTTCCTCGAAATCCGGCTGCGCGCGCGTGGGGCGCGCGGGCGGTGGCGGCGGTTGGGCCGCCGGTGGCGCGTACGGCTGGTGCGCGGGCGGTTGCGGCGGCATCGGGGGCCGCGGCGGGTAGGGCTGCTGCGGGTACGGCGGCTGCGGGTACTGCTGCTGGTACGGCGGCGCGGCAGGCGGAGGGGGTGGGGGCGTGTCGTCCAAGGCGTCCACGGCCTTGAGGTCGCGCTCCTCCACGTCGTCCTCGTCGTCGTCCTCCGCGGGCGGCAGGTAGCTGCGCACGAGGTCCATCGACTCGGTGCCCGCACCGAGGGGTGCGAACGCCTCCATCATCTTCGCCGACGCCGCCTGCTGTCCCTTCCGGACAGCCTCCATGATCGACGCGGTGAGCTTGCCGGGGCTCATGCCCGCGGCCCGCTGGGTCAGCTCCAGGTTCTGCAGCGCGCCGGTGGGCGCGATGGTCACCTTGACCGCTCCGTCGTTGGACGTCACGGTCGCGGTGGCCGTCGCGAGGTTCTCCGCCAGGTCCTCGGACTTCTGCTTGAGGTCGGTGAGCTTCGCCTGCATGTCGTTCATCCACTGATCCGGATCCACGTTCTTCATCCGGTTCGCGTCAATCGGGCCCAGCGGGTCCACGTCTTACCTCTCGGGTCGGTCAGGGACGGGTGAAGATGACCGTCTCTTCCTTGGTCTGCACGTCGATCGCGATCACGCGGTTCACGTTCGGGTTCTGTTCGAGGATCGGGAACTCCGTCATGTGGAAGACGTTGTCCGGCCGCCTGCTGGGTCCGAGCAGGACGTAGACGTCACCGCTGGAGCCGTGCGCCAGGCTCGCGGAGACACTGTCCCACACGGCTTTGCCCTCGGGACTGGTGTTGCCCCACGACGGCAGTTTGATGCCCTTGTCGTCCAGCGTGCCCTCCAGCGTGCTGCGCCCGTCGGCCTTCGCCATGTACTCGGCCTCGTTCATCACCGAGACCCGGTTGCCGTCGGAGTCGTACACGCTGCCCGACCAGAAGAACGCGCCGTCCTCCTTGGTGGCCAGGATGTTGCGCAGGTTGTCGATCCACTTCTGGCTCTGCTCCGGCGTGAGGGTCTGGAGGTCGGACCACGGCTTGCCGTCGATCGTGGTCGCGGGCCACGCGCCGTCCGCCTTGGGGCCGGTCGCGTCCGCGTTCTCGCTGCCGGGGTACCCGCGGGGGTCGAGCAGGTCGAGGATGTTCGGCGGCGCCATGACCTGCTCGACCTTCGGCGGCGTCGGCGGCAGGTTGACCAGGGCCGGGTCGGGCGTGGTCGTGGTGACGGGCGGCGCGGGCTCGCCCTTGGGACCGGGCTGGTCGGGCAGGTTCTCGCCGCCGGGGTAGCCCTTCGGGTCGAGCAGACCGGGCGCTCCCGGGGGCGGGGGCGTCGGCGTCGTGCCGGGGGGTGCCGCCGGGTCGGGCCTCGGGCCGTGGCCGGGCGGGTTGGCGTCCCCGATGGGGCCCAACGGGTTCGCGCCGGGCGGTGGCGTGAAGGTGCCCTTCGGCGGGCCGTCCGGGGAGGGACCCGTGACCACGGGGGGCGCGGGTTCCGCCTTGGGACCGCCGAAGCCGGGCACGCCACCAGCGGGCGGAGCCGGGGGCGACCACGCGGGCGGCGGGGTCACGGGCGGCTTCGCCGACGGCGGGTTGGCGTCCGCGACGGGACGCAGCGAGTCGACGGCGGGCGACTTGGGCGGCGGGGGCGGCGAAGGCACGTAGGGGTTGGGGGTCACCGGTGGACGCGGGTTCGTCGGCGGGTTGTTCGCCGCGATGGGGCCCAGCGAGTCGACGGCGGGCGGCGTGGGCGTGAACGAACCCATCACCGGGCCTGCCGCGCCGGGGACGTAGGGCACACCGCCGGGCCGGGGGCCCGCGGGCGGCCACATGGCGCTCACCTGGGTGGTGTCGGTGGTCGGCGGCACGGCGGGAGCCTTCGGGGAGCCGCCGGGGATGATCGGCATCGGGGCGATCGGAGGCCCGCCGGGGACGGTCGCGCCGGGGTTGGGCGGGGGCGTGCCGACCGGGCCGGGGACGGTCGGGGGCGGCGCGATCGGGGGCGCGCCGGGCGGCGGCGTCGCGGCGGTCGTCGTGGTGGTGTCCGCGTTGCCGGGCGGCGGCTGGAACTGGGACACCTGCGGGCCCGCCGGGCCCTGCGCGGCGGGCGGGGTGACCGCGGGAGCGCCGGGCGGCGGCTCGAACTGCGACACCTGCGGGCCCGCCGGGCCCTGCTCGGCGGGCGGAGTGGTCACGGGGCCGCCGGGCGGCGGCTCGAACTGCGACACCTGCGGACCGGCCGGACCCTGCTGGGCGGGCGGCGCGTCCAGCGGACCACCCGGTGGCGGGTCGAACTCGGACACCTCGGGCCCGGCGGGCGCGGGCGTCCTGGGCGTGGCGGCGGGACCGCCCGTCGGGTTCTTCGCGCCGCTGTCCGGGACGATCTTGCCGAACTGGTCGGCGGCGAACTGGTCCGTCTTGGTGTGGGTCTCCGCGGTGGCCTTCAGCCCGTCGTTGACCTTCCCCATCGTCGCCGCGGCCTGCTTGGCCTTGTCGATCGAGTGGGAGTTGGAGCCGTTCACGGCGACCGCCATGGGGATGCCGAACACGCCCAGCGCGTTCACGGCCAGCGTCTGCGACGACAGCTGAGCCGAAATCCCCTCGTAGCGGGATTCCAGGTCGGTGGCGTGCTTCTGGAGGGTCGAGATCGACGACTCCCCGAGCGAGAACCCCGCCGTGCCGGTGGGCCCGGTCGGCGCCGACGGCGGCGGAGGCGGGGGTGCCGCGGGCGGGGTGCTGCCGGGGTTGCTGGTCGTGGTGGTGTCCGGACTGCCGTTGCGCGCCATGATCGGGCCTTCGGGATCGCGGGGACGGGTGGGGGTGAGGGCTAGGCGGTCGCCTTGTCGACGGCCTTGTCGACCTTGTCCTGGGCCTTCCAGGACTCGTAGCTGACCTCGGCCACGTCAGCGGCGCCCTCGAACCGGTTCCAGCCCTTGCCGACGTTCTCGGTGATCTCGTCCAGGTTCTTGATCCGGCCCATCTGCCGGGACATGGCCGCGACCAGCCGCGCGATGCGCGAGGCGATGTTCACGCCGAGGGCGACGGCCTTGCCGACCGCGACGCCGACGAACGCGACGATCGAGGCGCCGAAGGTGAAGAACGCGGCGGCCGCGGCGGCGATGGCCCCCGCCAGCAGGGAGCCGAGCAGCTGGGCGATCAGGTCGCGGATGATGTCGCGCAGCACCGACACGAGCACGCCGCAGATCGCGACGATCTTCGCCTTCTTCTCCACCGCGCTGGCGAGCGCGTCCAGTTCCTGGCCCAGCGTGTCCATGTTGGCCTTGAACGCCTCGGACGACTGGCCGGTCCAGCCCTGCGGCTGCGCCAGGGTGTTGCGGTGGGTCTCGGCCAGCACGGCCATCTCCGCCGCGGTCTTCTTCGTCGCCTCGACGTTGGCCTTGATCTCGTCCGGGTCGCCCATGAGCTGGTCGAGCGGCTCCTTGAGGAAGCTCACGTGCTCGATCAGCCAGCCGATGCCCGCGCCGAGGAGGGTGCCGAACGGGTCGATCGCGAGCATCGCCGTCGACGACGCCGCACCGATCGCCGCGAAGGTGATGTCCAGCACCTGCTCGGTCTCGGACTCGGCGTCCTTGCCGACCGATTCGATCAGGTCGGCGTAGGCGGAGATGAACAAGGAGCCCTTGAACTTGTTCTCCTCGGTGATCTCCATGCCGGGGGGCGAATCGACCATGATCAGGACCTTCCTGGGGAACGGCGTCGACGGCAGCGGGACCGGGAGCGCGGCACTCGGGGCCGCGCGGTCACCAGGGGTGGTTCTCGTCTTCCTCGAAATCCGCCTGACCGCGCGCGGGACGCGCGGGCGGTGGCGACTGCGCGGGTGGCGGAGGGACGAACTGCTGGTACGCAGGCGGGTGCGGCGGCGCTGGGGGCCGCGGCGGGTAGGACGGCCGCGGCGGCGCGGGTTCTTCGTCGAGGGCGTCGACCGCCTTGAGGTCGCGCTCCTCGTTCTCCTCTTCACCTTCGTCCTCCGCGGGCGGTAGGAAGCTCCGGACGAGGTCCATCGACTCGGTGCCGCCGCCGAGGGGGGCGAACGCCTCCGCCATCTTCGCCGACGCCGCCCGCTGTCCTCTTCGGACGGCCTCCATGATCGACGCCGTGAGCTTGCCGGGGCTCATGCCCGCGGCGCGCTGCGTCAGCTCCAGGTTCTGCAGCGCGCCGCTCGGCGCGATGGTGACGGTCACGGCCCCGTCCCCGGACGTCGCGGTCGCAGTGGCCGTCGCGAGGTTCTCCACCAGCACCTCGGACTTCTGCCTCAGGTCGGAGAGCCGCGTCTCCACGTCTTTCAGCCACTGGTCCGGGTCCACGTCTTCCCCCTCGTGTCGAACAGACCTCAGACCGAGGTCAGCACCGAGTCGATGCGGTTCGCGATCCGCTCGTTGTCGGTCGGCGACAGGCTCAGCCAACCGTTCTCGCGGACCATCAGGTAGCGCCCCTGCGGGGTGTCGAACCAGTTGATCAACACCCCGGCCCGCTCGGTGCGGTAGCGGTTGCCACCGCGGCGGGTGACCCCGAACTGGCCGCCCGCCACGCGGTTCTCCGCCAGCTCGCTGATGACGGAGGCGTCCTGCTTGGACAGTCCCGCGCGCTGGAGGGCCTGCTTCTCGTCCAGGTCGTCGTCGCCCCACGGGTCGTCGGACTCGTCCGGCTCGTCGTGCATCGCCACGGCGGAGGCCAACGTCTCCAGCCGCAGCGACAGCGCGCTGCCCGGCCCAGCCGAGGCGTCGGTCAGCACGCCGACGATGGACTTCGCCAACGCCGTGGGCCGGACCTCGACCAGTCCGATCTGCTCCTCGTCGATGATCGCGAGCACGGCCTGGCTGCCGTCCGAGGCGGCGACGGCCCGCACGGGCCGCCGCTCCATGTTGGCCACGGCGTCGACCGCGACCTCGTGGTCGCTCAGCAGCCGCAGGAGGTCCTGCAACCGCGCGTTGGTCGCCAGGTCGCGCCGCCGCAGGCCGTCGAGCACGTCCAGCCGCAGCCGGGCCCGCTCCTCCATCGTGCTGCCGAAGCTGGGGACGTCCAGCGGGTACGGCAGCCTGCCGAGTCCGAGGTCGTGCCAGAGCACGTCCAGTTCAGCCGGGCTCAGCAGGAACTCGGGGGTGATCAAGACTGCTCACCGCTCTTCTTCTTCGGCTTCACGCCGCCGATCACCGACGGCGGCAGGTTCTCGCCGGGGACGTCGAAGAGGTCACCGCCCATGATGTACGAGGCGGCCTTGTGCTCCTTGTCCTCCTGGCGACCGCCCGCGCCGGCACCCATCGGCGCGCCGCCCATGGGCGTGCCGGTCATGCCCGCGCCGCCGACACCGCCGACGGGGTACGCGCCGGTCGGCACCGGACCGCGACCCGGCTGCACGACGCCGGTCGAGCCGCCCGCGGCCATCTGGCCACCGCCGCCCGCCGCGCCGGAACCGCCGACGCCGCCGAAGCCGCCACCCGCGCCACCGCCACCGCCGAAGCCGCCGCCCGCGCCGCCACCGACACCCGCGCCGCCACCGAAGCCACCGGCGCCCGCGCCGCCACCGAAGCCACCGGCTCCGGCTCCGCCGCCGAACCCACCGGCGCCCGCGCCACCGCCGAAGCCGCCGGCGCCGCCGAAGCCGGGACGGCCGGGCGAGCCCGCGCCGCCGATGCCCTCGATCGGCACGCCGGGAGGCCTGGCGCCGGGGGCGCCGAGGTAACCGGCAGGGTTGCCCGCAGTTCCGGGGGCAGGATTGCGCGAAGGGGCAGAGCCCTTTCCGCCGTTGCCCGAAAAGCCACCGCCGTACCCGGCGCCGCCGCCCGCGTAGTTCGGGTCGGAGGACCCGCCCGCGCCGCCGAAGCCGCCGCCCACCGACGGGGAGTACGGGTTCGCGACGGGGATCGACGCCGCCGCGTCGGCGGCCGTGGTCGTCCCGGCAGGCCGGTACGACTCGAAGTCGTCGGAGCCGCTGCCACCGGTGGTACCCCGGTAGCCACCGCCACCAGCGGCGACAGCGCCGCCGCCCGCGAAGCCGCCACTGGCGAAGCCGCCCGCGCCACCGGCGCCGCCCGCGTAACCACCGGCACCCGCGCCGCCCGCGTAACCGCCCGAACCGGCACCGCCCGCGCCGTACGCGCCGCCGTCGAACGAGGCGGCGGGCATGACCGGCGCCATCGCGGCGGCCGCCGCCGTGCTCCCGTCCGACGTGTAGGCCCCCTGCTGCCCGGCACCCGGCTCCAGGCCCGCCTGCCGCGCCTGCGCCACCCCGGCTTCCACGCCGTCCGGCAGCATCCGGCCCTGCTGCGTCGGGGTCAGCATCGCCAGCCCGTCGACCGCGCCGCCCGCCGTGGGCGCCTGCACGCCGCGCATGGTCACGACCTGCGGTTCCTCGGTCTGACCGGTGACCGGGTTGAACGGGGCGGTGAACACCGGCGTCGTCTGGTCGATCGCGCGGGAGTTCGCCTCCATGTTCGTCATCACCGTGACGGCCAGCTCCTTGGCGGCCTGCGCCGCGGCGCTGGCGGCCTGCACGTCGGCCGTGGACGTGAGCAGGGTGGAGATCCCGCCGCCGACCATCGCGGCGGTGGCGCCGTTCCAGGTGAACTCGAGCGGTTCCGGCATGCTCGCGCGGGCGTCCTGCATGACGCGGCCCTGGTCGATGACCCGGTCGCCGACCTGGCCCGCCGTCTGCGCGGTGCCGGAGATCCAGTCGGAGAGCTTCTTGATGGCGGTCCGCGCCCCGTCGGCCGAGTCACCGGTCCAGCCGCTCTCGGTCGCCACGATGCGTTCCGTGATGACCTGCGCCGACTCGGCCAGCTCGGTGGCGAACTGCGCCCACTCGGAGCCGATCTCACCGGACTGGCCGGGGTCGTTGTTGATGTGCACGGACTCGTAGAGGGTGCGGTGGGAGTGCGATTCCCAGTTCTGCGTGTCCTTGAGGACCGGGTCGACCTCGGGAGTCATGATGCGGTGCGCCTCTCGCCTCAGATGCCTTCGAGCTTGGTCAGTGCGGCACGGTGGTCCTCGTCGACCTGCTGGTACTTGGTGATCGCCGCGCTGACCTGGTCGTGCGTGTCCTGCAACACCTTGCGGTACGCGGTCATGACGTTCACGAACGACAGCGGGTCGCCCTCGGCGCGGGACTCGAACTTGTTCGACATCGCGTCGCTGACCGGGTTGGCGCCCAGCGGGGCGGGGCGGGCCAGCCTGCCCGCGCGGGCGAGCCAGGAGTCGACCTGCTCGACCTGCTCGCGCAGCAGCTTCCGCAGCTCCTCGCCCGTGACGGGGTCCAGCATGACCTTGCCGGACTTGATGTTCTCTCGCAGCTCGATCGCTTGACCGTTGATGGTCGGGGGCGGCGTCGTCTCATTCGTGTTCTGCATTGCGGGTGTCCCCCTGCGGGCACGGTTCTCCGGTGGTGGGTCCAGCCTCCGGTGAACCGCCAACGCCACACCAACGTGTCTCCAACGCGGTCAGCGGCAGGCGCTGTGCCAATATTTCCACGGAGAACTTCATCTATGGCCGATAGGAATTCCGGATGCGGGTGAACCTGCTCGGCACTGTTGAGCTCGTTTCCGCTGGCAGCGCCCCGGTGCAACTGGGGGCGGCGAAGCGCCGCACGGTGCTCGCGGCACTGGCGCTCGAGCTGAACAGGGTCGTCTCAGGTGATCGGCTGCTCTCGATCGTGTGGAACGGCGCTCCCCCGCCGCAGGCGAAGGCCGCTCTCCAGGGCCACGTCGCCCAGCTGCGCAAGGTGCTCGGACCCGGCCTCGACCTGGTGACCCGCGCCCCCGGCTACCTGCTGGAGGGCGAGCGGAGCGCGGTCGACGTCTTCGTCTTCGAGGACCTGGTGCGCGGTGCCAGGGAGGCCGTCGACGACCAGACCGCCGTCGAGCAGCTCACCGCCGCGCTGAAGCTGTGGCGCGGTCCGTTCCTCACCGACGTGCCGTCACCGGGGCTCGGCGAGGCGACCGCGGCGAAGCTGGAGGAGCTGCGGCTGGTGGCCGTGCAGGACATGGCCGAGCGGCTGCTGCGCCTCGACCGGGCGGGCGACGCGGTGACGGCGCTGGCGCCGCTCGCGGAGAGCTACCCGCTGCGCGAGCCGCTGGTCGCCAAGCTGGTCCTCGCCCTGCACCGAGCGGGACGGCAGGCCGAGTCGCTGGCCCTGTTCCACCGGACCAGGAAGCGGCTGGTGGACGAGCTGGGCGTCGACCCCGGCCCCGAGCTGCGGGCCGCCTACCAGGCGGTGCTGGCGGTCGAGGAGCCGCCGGAGGTCGCGGGCGGGCCCGCGCAGCTGCCGCGCGAGCACCGGGGGTTCGTGGGGCGCGAGACGGAGCTGGCGGACCTGGACGACTGCCTGACCGGGCAGGACTCCGCGATCGGCCTGCTGGTCGGGCCGCCCGGCGTGGGCAAGACGGCGCTGGCGCTGCGCTGGGCGCACCGGGTGGCGCCCGGGTTCCCCGACGGCCAGCTCTTCCTCGACCTGCGCGGGTTCGACGAGACCGAGCCGGTGGACCCGCGCACGGCGCTGATGGGGTTCCTGCGCACCCTGGGCCTGGCCGATTCGCAGATCTCCAGCACCCTGGACGAGCAGGCGGCCCAGTACCGGTCGCTGCTGGCGGACAAGCGGGTGCTGGTCGTGCTGGACAACGCCCGCTCGGTCGGTCAGGTCAGGCCGCTGCTGCCGGGGTCGGCCCACTGCCTCGTGCTCGTGACCAGCAGACACGGGCTGAACGACCTCGTGGTCACCGAGGGCGCGTCGGTGGTGCCTGTTACAACGTTGGAAAGGACTGCGGCGGCCGACCTGCTCGTCGGGATGCTGGGACGGCGGCGCACGGACCTGGAACCGGAGGCGACCGCGGAGCTGGTGGAGCTGTGCGACCGGCTGCCGCTCGCGCTGCGCATCGCGGGCGCCCGGCTGACCTCACGGCCGCGCTGGACGATCCGGTCGCTGGTGGACGAGCTGCACGACGAGCAGAGCAGGCTGGCCGCGCTGTCCCTCCCCGAGGCCCGGCGGGGCGTGCGGGCCGCGCTGGCCGTGAGCTACCGGGAGCTCCCCGAGGGCGCGGCCCGGATGTTCCGCAGGCTCGGCCTGCACCCCGGAACCGACCTCGACTGCTACGCCGCCGCCGCGCTGCTGGACATCAACGTGGCCACCGCCCGCACCCACCTGCGCACGGCGGCGTACGCGAACCTGCTGCACGAGTCGACGCCCGACCGGTACTCCCGGCACGACCTGGTCCGGCTGTTCGCGCGGCACCTCGTGGCCACCGAGCCGGGTGAGGACAACGCCGTCAGCACCGAACGGCTGCTCGACTACTACCTGCACGTCGCCGACACCGCCCGCGCCCACCTCGCCGACCACGTGCGGCCGTTCGGCGACCCCGTCCACCCGCCCGCGAGCTTCCCGGTGCTGTCCTCGCACAACGACGCCGTGCACTGGTTCACCCTGGAGGAGGCGAACCTGCGGCTGGTCCTGGAGATCGCCGCGAACAACCGCCACCACGAGCGGACGTGGAAGCTCGCGCTGTGCCTGGACGCGTTCTACTTCCGGCGCGGCAACCGGGTCGACCGGCTCAACGCGTTCCGCGTCGGCCTGCACGCCGCGCGGGCGCTCGACGACTCGCACGCCGAGGCGATGCTGCTGCTGCGCATGAGCGCCACCCTCGCCGACCTCGGCAGGCTGGAGGACGCCGTGTGGGAGAGCTCGCGGGCCGTCCAGCTCGCGGCGGGCGACCCCCACCTGGAGTGCGCCGCGCTCGACAGCCTCGGCTACAGCCTGCTGGCGGCGGGCGAGTTCGAGAAGGCGCGGGACCGCACCACGGAGGCGCTGACCGTCGCCCGCGACATCGGCGACGTCCGCGCGCAGGCCACCGTGCTGAACAACCTGGCGAACGTGCTGCTCGGGATGAACGAGGCCGACGAGGCGCTCCAGTGCATGAAGGAAGCGCTGTGGCTGCTCGCGTCGGTGGCGCTGTCCACGTCGCACGTGACCGCGCTGCACACGGCGGGGTCGGCGCTGTGGCAGCTCGGGCGGACCGCCGAGGCCCTCCAGTTCCAGGTGGACGGTCTGGAACTCGCGGAGCAGCTGGGCGACCAGTACCAGGCGGCGGCGTGCCACCGGGCCATCGGGGACGCGCTGGAGCAGATCGGCGGGGCGCACGTCGCCACGCCGCACTGGCAGGCGGCGGTCCGGCTGTACCGGGAACTCCGGCTGGCGGACGCGGAGGAGCTGACGGCGAAGCTGGCGCGGCGGGAGCCCGCGGCGGGCTAGGCGGGGTCAGAGGGTGCCGGTGAGGGCTTGCAGGCCGAGGCTGCTGCCCGCGACCGCGAGCCACAGCAGGACGCCGAGCAGCAGCGGAGCGCCGCCCGCCCGGCGGAGGTCGTTCGGGCGCAGGGACAGACCGATGCCCGCGAGGGCGGTGGTGATCAGGAACGGGCCCAGCGCCGAGACGCCCGCCGGGACGACGCCGAGGCTGCCGAGGACGACCGCGGCGACGAAGCCGAGCAGGAACGGCGGGACCACGCGGTGCCACGGCAGCGCGCCGCGGCGGTTCGCCCTGATCGCCAGGAACGCGATCACCGGGACCAGCATCAGGGTGCGGGTCAGCTTCACGACCAGCGCGTACTCGCCCGCGTCGCCGCCGTAGGCGTACGCGGCGGCGACGACGGACGAGGTGTCGTTGATCGCGGTGCCCGCCCACAGGCCGAACGCGTGCGGGCTCAGGTCGAGCAGGTGGCCGATCGGCGGGAAGAGCAGGACGGCGGCGACGTTGCAGGTGAGGATCGTGCCGAGCGCGTAGGCGACGTGGGTCTGCTTCGGGTTGAGCACGGCGGTCGTGGCGGCGATGGCCGACGCGCCGCAGATGCCCGTGCCGACGCCGATCAGCGTCCGGGTGTCGCCGCGGACGTCCAGCAGCCTGCCGAGCAGCCACGCCCCGCCGAGCGCGACGGCGAGGGTGCCGAGCATGACGGGCAGCGACTCGGTGCCGACCCGGACCACCTGGCGCACCTGGAGGCCCGTGCCGAGGACCACGATGGACAGCTGGAGGACCGTGGTGGACGCCGTCGCGCGGCCGGGGGCCCAGCGGGGGTCCTGGAGGGGTTTCACCAGGGCAGCGGCGAGCGCGCCGAGCACGATCGCGAAGACCGGGCCGCCGACGACCGGCACCACCGCGCCGAGCCCGGTGGCGACCGCCGCGACCGCCAGCGAGAGCAGGAGCCCCGGCGCCGTGCGGGCGAGGCGGGACCGCTTGGTTTCCAGCACCGCCACTCCCTTGATGTCCGTACAGCGAAAGTACGATATGTACGGACATTTCACAAACGGTAGCGTTCGCCGTGACCGGAGGAGGGGACATGGCGCTGGACCGCGGCGGATCGACCCCCCTGTGGCGGCAACTTCAGCGCGAACTCCTGACCCGCGTGGACGCGGGAGAGTTCGCCGACCGGTTCCCCGGCGAACTCGCGCTCGTCGAGCACTACGGCGTGAGCAGGCACACCGTCCGGCAGGCGCTGAGCGGCCTGCGCGCGGACGGGGTCGTCGTCGCCGAGCGCGGCAGACGTCCGCGCGTCGCCCCTCCGCCGGAGATCCAGCAGCCGATGGGGGCCCTGTACAGCCTCTTCGCCTCCGTCGAGGCCTCGGGGCTGCCGCAGCACAGCATCGTGCGCAGGCTCGACGTGCGCGCCGACGCCCTCGTCGCGGAACGCCTGGACCTGGAGGGCTCGACCCCGCTCGTCTACCTGGAGCGCATCCGCCTGGCGGGCGACGAGCCGTTGGCGCTCGACCGCGTCTGGCTGCCCGCCGACCTGGCCGCGCCACTGCTGGACGCCGACTTCACCCACACCAGCCTGTACACCGAACTGCACGCCCGAGCCGGGATCCGCCTCGACCACGGGCACGAGGACGTGCACGCGGTCGTGCCCACGGCGGCCGAACGGGCTCGGCTGCGCTGCCCCGCCTCGGCCGCGGCGTTCTCGATCAACCGCCTGAGCCACGCCCACGGCAGGCCCGTGGAGTGGCGGCACACGCTCGTGCGGGGGGACCGGTTCGCGCTCACGGCGGCCTTCTCGGCGCACGCGGGGTACCAGTTGACCGGGTCGTCCGGATAGGACGAGAAAGCGATCTGCATTCTAACCAAATGCATTGATGCGCTTTCCCATCGAATTGCGGAAGCATTCCGTTACAGCTCCACCCGAAGCGCCCGAGAGTGACCTTTTCGGGTAACGAGCACACCTTCGGCGGCGACTCCACGGGACAGGCATCGACCGCAGGAGACGAAATGACCTACCCGCAGCAGCAGGCGCCCCACCCGCAGCCGTCCGCACCGCTCGCACCGCCCGCGAAGACGAAGTTCGGCACACTCGCCTGGACGGCACTCATCCTCGGGATCGTGGGCGTCGTCGGTTCCCCGGTCATCTTCCTGAACAACCTCACCGCGGTGATCGCGTTCGTCGGCATCGTGCTGGGCGCCATCGCGCTCTTCGGCAGCAAGAAGATCCTGGCGGCGATCGGCGTCGTGCTGTGCGTCGCCGGCGTGGCGATCACCGTCTCGGTCCAGTCGAGCACGGCGGAGAAGCTCGATGAGATCTTCGCGGGCACGACGAACGACGGACGGGTCAGCCCCGGCGGGACCGGTGAACCCGCCGCCGTCGCGCAGGCGCCCGCGGCCGGCAGCCCGACGTGGGGCACGCGCTACACCTGGAAGGACGGCCTGGCGGTGGACGTCGCGGCCCCCGCGGCGTGCACGCCGGGCGAGTTCGCGGCTCCCCAGGGCGTCGTGCGCGCGGTGAAGTTCACGATCGTCATCACCAACGGAACCGACAAGCCGTTCGAGACCGCGGGCCTCTCGTTCGGCAGCGACGCGCAGTTCGCGGGAAAGAAAGCCGAAAGCGTTTTCGACTCCAACGGCGGGTGCGGCGGCGGATTCGAATCCAGCACCGTGATGCCCGGAAAGACCTTCACCTTCGAGCAGTCGTATTCGGTCGGAGCGGAGCCCGGCGAAATGCAGCTGGTGCTCCAGCCCGGTTTCGGTTCCGACAAAGCGGTGTTCACCGGTCAGGTTTGATCCGCGCAGGCACGGGCGGCCTGCCGAGTGCACGTCCCGCGGCGGGAAGTCCGCGAGCACGGCGCCCGTCGCCCCGGCGCGGGCGCCTGCGCCGGTCGGTTCGCTCCCGGTCGCGCAGAGGGGCTCAGTAGCCCTGGTAGCCGCCGCCCACGCTGATCGACACGAGGCCGGGGTGGCCCGCGAAGCCGCCGTAGCGGTCGTAGGTGTATCGGACACCCGCGATGATGTTGTCGACCGGGTTGAAGATGTCGTTGTGGCCGGGCAGCTTGTGCGCGTTGAACGTCGAGTCGATGCACTGCATCAGACCCTTCGACGGCGTGCCCTTGGCGGCGTTGGAGTCCCAGTTGTTCACGGCGTTCGGGTTGCCGCCGGACTCCTTCTGGATGATCAGGTAGATCTCGTCGACGCTGCTCTCGTCGATCGCGGTGCCGTTGGCGGCGAGGATGGTGATCGCCTCGCGGATCCAGCCCTCGACCTGGCGCTGGTGCGGGGACTTGCCCGCGTCGGCCTTCTCGCGGGCGATCCGGGCCTCTTCGGCCTTGCGGTTCGACTCGACCGTGTCGGCGGCGGACTTGGCCACCGTCTGGAACTGCTGGATCGACTGGCGCTTGTCGAGCTGGAGGAGCTTGCCCACCTCGATCGCGGGGTTCGCGATCTGGATCGTCTTCAGCGAAGCGGACTTCGCGTGGACGTCGGAGGAGAGGGTCTGGATCTCCGGACCGGAGGACAGGTCCATGGCGGCGCCGGAGGCCGGGCCACCCACCTTGGCCATCGCGTTGGCGGCGGCACCTGCGCCCGCCAGCACACCGGCTGCCACGACGAAGGCGGAGACCTTGGTGCCGAGGGGCGCCCAGTCCGTCTCCACGCGGTGCGAGGCAGGGCGGGACGCGACTGCTGCCGCAGGCTGGGGAGCGACCGTGTACACGGTGCGACCAGCGGCTTTTCCATGCCGGGACAAACGATCCTCCTGCGTCGGGGAGTTCGGCCGAGTGGACCGCTGGCGGGGGATCCAGGTGGAGCCGCTTCGGGGGCGACTGCCGTGTCCATTCAGTGACCGAACCGTGACCTGCGGCCGGGAACGTAACCTGATGTCACTGCCTAAGGCAACCGATCGACACCCTATAGGTGACTCTCATCACGTTTGCCCCAGGTACTGCTACTGAGGGTGTGGACGAGCTCCACGAACGGGAGATCGCCGTTACCTGCGGGTTCGGGTGTGCCACGACGGGTACTACGGAGCGGCGGGCACCCCGGTTCACAATTCGCGCAGACCGACCCGCCGCCACCGGCGCGGGGCGGTCCCGCGCGGGCCCTCCGTACCGTTGACCACGTGTGGACGCTCCACACGGCAGACGGAGGAACACATGCGCCGCGGACTGGTGCTCGTCCTGGTGTTGGCGCTGCTGTTCGGGACGCCGTGGGCCGCGCTGGTCGCGGTCGGCCCCGACTGGCCCGCCCCGGTCACCGCCCTCGGCACGGCGCTCTTCGCCGTGGCGCTGGTGGCGTTCCCGTTCCTCATGGCGAGGGGCCACGGGCGGCGGCACGCGGACTGGGCTGCCAAGATCGCCGACACGACGCTCGGCGCCGTCTGGGTGCTGTTCACCTGGACACTGCTCGGCCTCCTGCTGCGGCCCGTGCTGGCGCTGGCGGGCGTGGAGAACCCCGACCGGGCGCGGATCACCGCCGTGGTGACGCTGGCGGTCGTGGCGGTCCTCCTCCTGCACGGCTACGTCGAGGCGATGCGGGTGCCGCGGGTGCGGACCACCGAGGTGGTGCTCCCCCGGCTCGGGCGCGGGCTGGACGGGCTGCGCGTCGTGGTCATCACCGACACCCACTACGGCCCGCTGGAGCGGACGAGGTGGTCCGAGGGGCTCGCCGCCAAGATCAACGAGCTGGACGCCGACGTCGTCTGCCACACCGGCGACCTCGCGGACGGCACGGTGGAGCAGCGGCGCGGCCAGGTCGCCCCGCTGGGCACCGTGCGGGCGGCGGAGGCGAAGCTCTACATCACCGGCAACCACGAGTACTACAACGAGGCCCAGGGCTGGCTCGACCACATGGAGCACCTCGGCTGGGACCCGCTGCACAACCGGCACCACGTGGTGGAGCGCGGCGGCGACCGGCTGGTGTTCGCGGGCATCGACGACCCGACCGGCACGGGGTCGACGCTGACCGGTCACGGGCCGGACATCGCGGCGGCGCTGGAGGGCGTGGGCCCCGACGACCCGGTCGTGCTGCTGGCCCACCAGCCCAAGCAGGTGCCGGTCGCCGTCGGGGCCGGGGTGGACCTCCAGCTGTCCGGCCACACGCACGGCGGGCAGATCTGGCCGTTCCACCTCCTGGTGCGGGTCGACCAGCCCGTGCTCCAGGGCCTGAGCGGGCACGGCGACCGCACGCAGCTCTACACGAGCCGCGGGTCCGGGTTCTGGGGGCCGCCGTTCCGGGTCTTCGCACCCAGCGAGATCAGCGTCCTGGTGCTGCGGTCAGGCCGATGAGCTGGTAGACCAGCCCGTCCGAGAGGCCGGTGGTGAACAGGTCGCCACCGTGGGGCATGCCCATCTCCGCCGTCACGGCCGCCACCTCGTCCGTCGGGTTCGCGTACGGCCAGAGGCCCGCGACGAGCACGAGGACGGCCCCGGCGAAGTGGGTCGCCCGCTCCGGGCTCAGGCCGGGCAGCTCGCGGGTCACCAGCTCCGCCAGGCGGGCGGTGTTGCCGACGGCGCGGCGCTTGAAGACCCTGGCGAACTCCTGGGAGATGTTGCGCTCCAGCACCCCGCCCATCGTGCTCATCAGCTCGCACAGGAGCCGGTGGCGGGTCACGGACGCCGCGACGGCACGCCCCACCGCCGTCTCCCTCGCGTACTCGCCCCCGCCGACGGCCAGGGCGCGCAGGTCGGCCTCGACGTCGTCCAGCCAGGCCCGCCAGGCGCCGTCCAGCACCTCCAGGAAGATCGCCTCGCGGCTGTCGAAGTAGCGCAGGACGTTCGACTTCGCCAGACCCACCCGGTCGGCCAGCTCGCGGAGGCTGATGTCCGCCACCGGGCGTTCCGCGAGCATCGCGGCGGCGGTCTCCAGGATGGCCGCTCGCCGGGCTTGGACCTGTTCCGGTCGGCGGGCCCGTTGGAAGGTCACGGTCGGAATTTATCAGCCCGTCGGTCTTTTCCCGCCCCGGAACCGCGGGTGCGATGCTGTCGCGGTGACGTTCGAGGACCTGGCCCACCTGCGCCGAGCCCGTGATCTCATGGACCGGGAGTACTCGCGGCCGCTGGACGTGCCCTCGCTGGCGCGCGCGGCGCTGATGTCACCCGCCCACTTCTCCCGGCGGTTCCGGGCCGAGTACGGGGAGACGCCGTACAACTACCTCATGACCCGGCGGATCGAGCGGGCCATGGCGCTGCTGCGGCGCGGGGACCTGAGCGTGACCGAGGTGTGCGTGGAGGTGGGCTGCACGTCCCTCGGGTCGTTCAGCTCCCGGTTCACCGAACTCGTCGGCGAGACCCCCAGCGCCTACCGGGCCCGCGACCACACCGCCGCGGAGCCGGTGCCCGCCTGCTACTCGAAGACGATGACGAGACCGAGCAGGATCTGAGAAGCGCCGGACCGGGGTCCCGTCCTACGTTCTCGGGCATGGACCTCAAGCTCTCGCACACCTTCATCCCCGTTCACGACCAGGACGAGGCGCTCGCGTTCTACCGCGACGTGCTCGGGCTGGAGCTGCGCGTGGACCAGCCCTTCGACCAGTACCGCTGGCTGTCCGTCGGACCGGCCGAGCAGCCCGACGTGGAGATCGTCCTGGAAGCCGTGGGGATGGGGCGGCCGGAGAAGGACGCCGAGTCGATGCGCGGCCTGCTCGCCAAGGGGTCGCTGAGCACCGTCATCTTCACCACGACCGACCTCGACGGCACGTTCGAGAAGATCAGGGCGTCCGGCGCCGAGGTGATGCAGGAGCCCGTCGACCAGCCGTACGGGGTGCGGGACTGCGCGTTCCGCGACCCGTCCGGCAACTCGATCCGCTTCTCCAGCCGCCGCTGAGCGCTACTCGCCGATGGTGAGCATCCCCTCCGGCAGCCCGGTCATGTCGACGGACAGCCAGAGGGGGCGCCAGTTCTCCAGCTCGTGGTAGCGGCGCAGCTCGGCCAGCCCGCCGAGCCAGCCCGCCCAGGCGCCGTGGTCCGGCTCGTCGAAGCCGCTCTGCACGAACGTCAGCCTCGTGCCGCCGTTCGACCCGGCCAGCTCCCACGTGTCGACGAAGCCGTCGCCGCCCTCCCAGGCGAGCTGGATCCGGCGGCCGGGGACGAGGTCGAGGATCTTGGCCGGGTTGCTCTCGAACTCGAAGCCGCCCATGGCGAACCGGCCGCCGACGTGCGGCTCGATGTCGACCTTGGCGCCGAACCACCTGCTGAACGCGACCGGGTCGAGCAGGGACTCGTACACCTCCTCCGGGACGGCGTCGATGAACAGCTCGGCCCGCAGGTCGGTGGACGTGAAGTCGCACTTCGGGGTGAGGTCGCGGCCCTCGACGTGGTCGACCAGGTTCGTGATCGACAGCGCCCAGAACGTGTGCAGCACGGCGAGGGGGCTGGTGCCCGCCGCGACCTCCTCCCAGTCGGGGACGTGCGACTGGCTCAGCGTCACGGTGGTCGTGTCCGCCGTCTCCTCGTCGAGCACGATCTCCACGGTGGTGTCCTCGCCGCCGACCAGCCACGAGAACCGCAGCGTGCGGTCGTCCACGTGCAGCAGGCGCTGGTGCGGCGCGTCGCCCTCCGGGGTGTAGCGGCCCCAGAACTCGAACGTGCCCGGCAGCTCCACCTCGACGTGCTCGGCCAACCAGGTGCGCAGCGCCGTCGGGTCGGTCAGCGCCGCGCGCACGTCGGACAGGGGCGCCTCGACGCGGGCCGTCATCCTCATCGGGTCAGTCATCACGATCTCCCTTCGGGTAGCAGGCGACGGCGAGCTTGAACGCGTCGCCCTCCGCGCCGCCGTAGCGGGTGAACAGGTCCCGCAGCACGGTCTTCAGGTCGTCCAGGAACTCCTGGCGCTGCTCAGGCCGGACCCTGATCTCCCCCGACACGCCGATGGACGGCAACTCGGGAGCGGTCCGGTCCAGGTCTGCGATGTCCGCCTGCACCTCCTCCACGAGGGTCAGCAGGTGCCCGAGGCTCAGCTCGTCCTGCGCCCGGCGCGGGCCGAGGACGCCGACCAGGCGGGGCGACAGCCAGTACGAGCGGGCCGCCGCCTGGTAGACGCCCTCCTGGATGCCGCGCACCCGGCGTTCGGACACCAGGGTCACCAGACCGGCGTCCACCAGGCGCTTCACGTGGTAGTAGACCCGCTGCGGGGTCTGGGCGAGCTGCTCGGCCACCTCGCCGCACGAGTGCGGCTCGGCGAGCTGCCGCAGCACCTCCACGCGCTGCGGCTTGAGCAGGGTCTCGGCCTGCTCGATCCGATCCAGGTACAGGACGTCTCTCATCGCAAAAATAAGTTTGTACATAAAAATCTGTCTTGTCAATGCGGTCGGCCGGGTGGTCGTCCAGGCTCTGCCCCATGACCGGTGAACGACTGCTCCCCGTCAACGGGGTCGAGCTGTGCGTGCAGGCCCTCGGCGCCCCGGCCGACCCCGCGGTGCTGCTGGTCGCGGGGTCGAACAGCTCCATGACGTCCTGGCCCGACGAGTTCTGCGCGCGGCTGACCGGCCGGTACGTGATCCGCTACGACCACCGCGACACCGGGCGGTCGGTCACCTACCCGCCCGGCGAACCCGGCTACGGGTTCCCCGAGCTGGTCGCGGACGCCGTCGGAGTGCTGGACGCGCTGGACGTGGCCTCCGCGCACGTCGTCGGCCTGTCGATGGGCGGCGGCATCGCCCAGGTGCTGGCCGTGGACCACCCGGAGCGGGTCGCCTCGCTGACGCTGGTCGCGACCAGCCCCGCCGCGCCCGGCACGGAGGGCCTCCCACCGCTGTCCCCGGAGGCGCTGGAGTACTTCTCCACCCTGGCCGAGCCCGACTGGTCGGACCGCTCGGCGGTGGTCGAGCACGTCGTGGGCGTGCAGCGCTGGTTCACCACCGGCGAGTTCGACGAGGAGGCCGTGCGAGCCGGGGTCGAGCACGACCTCGACCGGACGTCGAGCTTCCGGTCGGCCTCCAACCACGACCTGCTCCACGGCGGCCCGTCCTGGGAGGGCGGGTTGGAGGCCGTCACCGCTCCGACGCTGGTCCTGCACGGCGACCGCGACCCGCTCTTCGCGCTGCCCCACGGGGAGGCGCTGGCGGAGCTGATCCCGAACGCCTCCCTGGTCGTGCTGCACGGCGTGGGCCACGAGCTGCCGAAGTCCTCGTGGGACGTCGTGGTGCCCGCGATCCTGGCTCACTCCGAGGTGTGAGCCGCCTTGCGCGGTGGTCGGGCGGCGTCCGGCCACCGCGCGAGCACGCGCTCCCGCAGCGCCCGCGCGAGCCGGGCCGTGCCCGCGACCGCCGGGTCGGTCAGCGCCCCGACCACGCCCAGCCGGTGCGCGAAGCGCTGGCGGGCACCGACGAAGCCCCACCGCCAGTCCTCGCGCAGCAGCCTGCCGAGGTGGTCGCGGCCGTCCCGGTGGGCGCGTTGGACCAGCGCGTCCCCGCGCACCAGCCAGCCGACGCAGTGCTCGGCGACGGTGCCCGGCGCGTCCGGGCGCAGCGCGCGGTACGCGGCCTCCGCCGCGGCGAGCCGGTCCGCGGGCACGACGTTGAGGTTCCAGCACGTCGGGAACCCCATCCGCAGGTAGGCCAGCTCCGTGAGCCCGTTGCCCAGCGCGGCGTGCTCGAAGTCGAGGAACCACGTCCGCCCGTCGACCGGCAGCGCGTTGCCGACGCACGGGTCGCCGTGGACCAGGTCGTGCCCACCGGACAGCCGCCGCGGCAACGGGTCGAGCTCGTCGTCCGGGGTGGTCAGGCCGAAGTCGGCGCACAGCCCCCGGAACGCGGCCAGGTCGGCGTCGGTGGGCACGTCCGCCGGGAGCAGCGAACCGGCGTCGGCGGCCGTGGTGACCTCGTGCAGCCGGGCCAGGCCCTCGGCGTAGACGACCCAGTCCGGCATCGTGCGCCTGCGGACGGGCAGGCGCTCCAGCACCACGATCCGCCGCTCGGGGTCGGTGCCGAGCACCCGCGGCGCGAGCCGGGGTTCGGCGCGCCCGGCGAGCCGCAGCGCCGTCAGCTCCCGCCGGTACCGCTGTTCCGCGTCCGAGCCGCCGACCGACTGCTTGACCACCGCGGGCACGCCGTCGAACTCCGCGGACCACACGCGCGACCGCGGGCTGCTGGTGATCCCCCTGACGTGCTTCGGTCTGCCGAGCACCCGGTCGTCGATCGGTATCCGCCGCCACACCGGGATCACCCTAGGGTGGTCGGGTGGACGTCGATCGCGGGACACGGGTGGTCAAGGGGTTCGAGGCGTTCTTCGCGGACGTCCGCGCCCAGGAGTCGGTGCTGGAGCTCTTCCAGCGGGTGGCGGCGACCGTGCCCGCGTACCGGGAGTTCCTGCGCGAGCACGGGATCGACCCCGCGACCGTCGTCACGATGGACGACTTCCGGTCCCTGCCGATGATCGACAAGGAGACCTACCACCGCCGCTACCCGCTGCCGGAGCTCTGCCGCGACGGCCGCCTCGACGGGTGCGACGTGATCGCCGTGTCGTCCGGCTCCAGCGGTCGGCCGACGGTGTGGCCGCGCTCGCTCGTCGACGAGCTGGCCGTCGCGCGCCGCTTCGACCAGGTGTTCCGCGACGGCTTCCGCGCCCACGAGCGCAGCACCCTCGCGGTGGTGTGCTTCCCGCTCGGCACGTGGGTCGGGGGCCTGTTCACGCTGGCGTGCACGCGGCACCTGGCCGCCAAGGGCTACCCGATCACCGTCGTCGCGCCGGGCAACGACAAGGCGGAGGTCCTGCGCGTGCTGCCGGAGCTGGCCGACCACTTCGACCAGGTCGTGCTGCTGGGCTACCCGCCGTTCGTGAAGGACGTCGTCGACACCGGGCTGGCGGCCGGGTTCGACTGGTCGCGGCACGCGGTGAAGCTGGTGCTGGCGGGCGAGGTGTTCAGCGAGCAGTGGCGCGACCTGGTCGGGCGCCGGGTCGGGATGGCCGACCCCGCACGGGATTCCGCGTCCCTCTACGGCACGGCGGACGCGGGCGTGCTGGGCAACGAGACGCCGCTGTCGGTCTCGATCCGCCGCTTCCTGGCGGGCCGCCCGGACCTGGCCCGCGAGCTGTTCGGCGACTCCCGCCTGCCGACCCTCGTGCAGTACGACCCGAACAGCCGGTTCTTCGAGGTGCACGAGGGGACGCTGCTGTTCTCCGGCGACAACGGCGTTCCCCTGATCCGCTACCACATCGCCGACGAGGGCGGCGTGCTCAGCTCGGCGGAGATGCTCGACTTCTGCTCCCGCAACGGCTTCGCGCCCGAGGTCGACAACGACCTGCCGTTCGTCTTCGTGTTCGGGCGGTCGCTGTTCACCGTGTCGTTCTTCGGCGCCAACGTCTACCCGGAGAACGTGACCGTCGGGTTGGAGCAGCCGGGGATCAGCGACTGGGTCACCGGCAAGTTCGTGCTGGAGACCGTGTCCGACACCGACGAGAACACCCGGCTGCGGGTGACCGTCGAACTGGCCCCCGGCCGCACCGGTGACCCGGCGCTGCTGGCGAACTCGGTGCGCGAGCAGCTCCTGCGGCTCAACAGCGAGTTCGCCCACTACGTCCCCGCCGAGCGGCGGACGCCCGAGGTGGTGCTCAAGCCCGCGGGCGACCCCGAGCACTTCCCGGTGGGCGTGAAGCACCGCTACACGCGCTCGTCGTCGTAGCCGCAGGCGGGTGGGAACCGCGGGCGGTCGGGGAGCGAGCACCCGACCGCCCGCGGCCGGTCCCTACGGAGCCCCGAGCCGCCCCAGCAGCTCAGTGCGCGTCCGCTCGATGTCGGAGCCCAGCTCCAGCACGGACTTCGCCGTCCCCGACGACAGCTCGGCTTGGGCGACCGTCAGCGATTCCCGGAGGTGCGCGCGGAACGCCTCGCGCATCCGCTCGTCGAAGGCCGCGCCCTGCGCCTGGTCGAGCGCCGCCAGCTCCAGCGCCGTGATCATGCCGGGCATGTCGTGGCCGTCGTGCTGGTCGCTCCTCGTCAGCCCGGCGGCGGTGAGCACGCCGTTGAGCCGGTCCAGCTCGACCCGGTAGCCGCTGTCGACGCGCTCGGCGAGCGCGACCAGCTCCGGGTTCGACCCGGACCGCTTCAGCGTGAGTTCCGCCGCGGCCAGCGCCGACTCGTTCTGCGGGATGGCCAGTTCCACGAACGCCACGTCGGTGGGCGTCAGCCCCCCGGACGGCGGGGTGCTGACGGCGCTCGACGCGCCCACCGGGCCGGTGTCCGGCGCACCACCGCACCCAGCGGTGACCAGGCAGAGCACCACCACCGCGCTCAGCGCCCGCATCACGGGTTCCCGTTGTGGCCGCACTTGACGATGCGGTTGATGCAGTCGCGCACCCGCCGCTCCATCTCCGCCGCGGGCCAGCCGTTCATGAAGTCCATGTGGTAGGTGTAGCCGGGCCCGGAGGAGAGCGTGATCCGCGACGCGTCGACCCCGGAGATCGGGAAGTTCACGACCTGGCGGATCTTGGGCAGCGGCACCGGGTGCGAGGGCGGGCAGACGCCGGGGTGCACCGGGTAGGCCATGTGCGACTTGTGGTCGGCCGAGTCGAGGTTCTTGCCGTCCCAGCACTGCGGGAAGTCCAGGTAGGACTGGAGCTTCGCGCCAGCCGGGCAGCTCACGAAGTCGTTGGACGGGGTCACGCTCGCGCCGTTGCAGTCCCAGCGGGTCCTGGTGCCCTCGGCGCTGGTGGCCTTCGCGTTGCCCGCGATGATCCGCAGGCCGACCGGGATCGGCTGGATCTGCTTGGTCACCTCGTCGTTCACGCCCTCACCGAGGTAGTAGAACGTCGACGTGGGCGGGTCGACCGGCTGGCCGTCGACCAGCACGGTCGGCGTCCAGTAGGCGGTCTTGTCCTCGACCGGGTCGCACTTGGTGTCGGCCGCCATCAGCGAGTCCGTGTCGGAGTGCGCGTCGGTGGAGGTGTTGCCGAAGAACGTGTGCAGGTGCGAGGCACCCGCGAGCTTCGGGAAGACGATCGGGTCGTCGGGCAGCCGGTGGCTGAACCCGCACTCGGCGACGAACTCCGCCACGCGCACGGCGTTCGGCGGGATCGGCTTCTGCGTGTGGGTCGTCGGGCTGCCGGTCGTGGTGCCGGGGGCCGCGGTGGCCGTCGTCGTGGTCGTGGTCGTGGGCGCGGCCGTCGTCGGCGTGGCGGAGGTCGACGACGATCCGGGCGGCGCGGTCGGCGCGGTCGGGCCGCTCACCGCACCCGCCTTGCCGTACACCTCGAACTCCCACAGCGACACGCCGTACTGGGTGGAGCGCTTGGTGGCGTGCAGCTTCACGTAGCGGCCGGTCGCGGACAGGTCGAGGGTCTCGACACCGCCCCGGCTGTCCTCGACGTTCGCGACGGTGGCCCACCGGACGCCGTCGCTGGAGGTCTGGAGCGTGAAGTCCTCGGCGTGGGCGTGTTCCCAGTTCAGCACGACCTTCGAGATCGCCGCGTCCGAGCCGAGGTCGACCTGGATCCACTGCGGGTCCTGGAAGGCGCTGGACCAGCGGGTGCCGGTGTCGCCGTCGACGGCGCGGTTCGCCGCGAAGGCGCCGCCCTCGACGGAGGACGCGGTCACGGCGCCGCCCTTGGACAGCAGGTCCGGTGGCGGTGGCGCGGTCGCGGCGAAGATCGCGTTCACGGTCACGGCGGAACCCGCGACGACGACGGCGGAGAGCACGGCGATGCGGCCTCGCCAGCGCTTGAACGTGGACGGGGGCAGGACGTGGGACATGGCTGTCCTTTCGACAGGCACGGGGGAATGCCGGAGGAATGACGTTCTTCGGGGATGGGAAGGGGGGAAGCGGCAGGGCTCAGCCCGCGTCGCGGTACGCCTCGCCCGCCTGGTTGGGGGTGCCACCGGGTGCGTAGAGGCCGGTGCCGGGCTTGTCCGCGGGGAGCGCGAACCAGGCGTACCTCTCCACGTACGGGAGGCCCTCCAGCATCGCGCTGGAACCGCGGGCGAAGGCCGCCAGCTCCTGCTGGCTCGGGTAGCGCGGGGTGCCGCCCGAGAAGTCGATGAGCGCGTACTCGGTCAGCCACACCGGTTTGCCGTAGCGGGCGTGGACGGCCTCGACGTAGTTCTTGAGGTGGTCGACGGCGGCGGCGCTGAAGTCCGAGCCGTACCAGTGGATCGGGATGAAGTCGACGCGCAGTCCGCGCTGGGCGGCACCGGTCATGAACCGGTCGAGCCACGCGCCTTCCTTGTCACCGCTGTGCCCGACGCTCGGCGCGCCGAGCCGCAGGCCGGTCTCCTGGAGCCGGGGCCACAGGTCGAGCGCGCGCTCCGGCGTCATGTTGGCCTGCTCGGGGAAGTCCGGCTCGTTGAACCCGAGCAGCACCTTCCCGTTCGCCTTGGCCCGGTCCAGGTTGGCCTGGTCCATGGACTTCTCGCCCCAGACCATCGGGACGAACTCCACGTTCGGCGGGGCGACGACACCCTCGGGCGTCGACCCCCAGGTGTAGTACCAGCCCGCGCGCACGTCGCCGAGGGCCTTGGTCACGCCGTCGAAGTTCCACGTGCTGACGCCCTTCTTCGCCGACGCCACCACCGGTTCGGCCGCGGGCGGCGGGGCGGGGGCGGTCGTCGTGGTCGTCGTGGGCGGCACCGAAGAGCTGGACCCAGGCGAGGGCGCGGTCTCCGGCGGCAGGATGCTCGTGGGCGTCGCGCTGGTGGTCACGGACACGGCCTGCGCCACGGGCTCCTCACCCGACGGCAGCACGACGGTCACGGCGACACCCGCGGCGAGCACGGCGGCGGCAGCGGCGGCGATCGGCTTGGCCAGCGCGCCCTGGAGCAGGAGCGCGACCTTGCCCGTGGCGACGGGTGCGGTGCCGACCTGGGTGAGGACGGCGGACGTGCCGGTCGCGGTGAGCAGCGGCTGGGAGAACGCGAGGGCGGCGGGCAGCGGCACCAGCGGAAGCCGGGCGATCAGGCCCTCCACGGCGGCGAGGTCGCTCATCACGCGCTCGCACCGGCGGCAGCCCCTGGTGTGGCGGGCGATCCGCTTGCGCCACAGCGCGCTCGGGTCGCCGTCCCAGTCGGCCACGACCTCCGCCAGCTCGGGGCAGCGCGGCTGCTTCTCCAGCGCGCGCACCACGATCCGGGCCGCGTCGAGCTGGCCCTTGACCCGCTGCACCCGCACGGCGGTGTGCTGCGGGGTGAGGTTGAGCGCCTCGGCCACCTCGGTGCGGGTCAGCCTGCCCGCCGCCTCCAGCCACCACAGCGACAGCAGTTCGCGCTCGTCCTCGCTGAGCCACCGGGTCGCGGCGACGACCTCGCGCCGCTGCCCGGAGAGCTGGAGCCGCATGATCGTCAGGTCGACGAAGTCGGCGCCGGGGTCGGCCAGGTCCTCGGGCACCTCGCCGGTGACGGGGACGCGCTGGTGGGCGCGGTGGCGTTCGCGGACCTGGTTCATCGCGATCACCACGAGCCACGAGCGGAAGCCCGCCGGGTCGCGCAGCGACGACAGCCCGTTGACCGCGCGGAGCATCGTCTCCTGGACGACGTCGTCGGTGTCGGCGTGACCGCCCAGCGCGTGGCCGACGATGTTGTAGACCAGGGGCAGGTACCCGGCGACCAGCTCGTCCAGGGCGCGCTGGTCACCGTCGCGCGCGGCCACCACCGTCGCGACTCCGGGTTCCACGGGTACCGCCATGCCCACCTCACTCGCCGGGTTCCAGGTCCTCTGACCAGGAGATGTCCCCGACGATCGGGGATAACGAGAAAATCTCGGGGACTTTTCCCCGGAGTCCCCCGGCCCGGTCGATCAGCGGGGCGCCAGGCCGCTGACCGTGCGCTCGAACGCGAGGAGGTGCTGCTTGCGCTCGACGCCGCCACCGTAACCCGTGAGAGCGCCCGTGGACCCGACCACCCGGTGGCACGGCACGATCACGCCGACCGGGTTGCGGCCGTTGGCCAGGCCGACGGCCCGTGACGCCGCCGGGTTGCCCAGGCGCGCGGCCAGCTCGCCGTAGGAGATCGTCTCGCCGTAGGGGATCCTGGTCAGTTCGTCCCAGACGGACCGCTGGAAGGGCGTGCCGCGCAGGGTGAGCGGCAGGTCGAACTCGGTGCGCTCGCCCGCGAAGTACTCCCGGAGCTGCCGCACGGCGGCGGTGAACGGCGTGGCGTCGGGCTCGCCGAACGCCTCGGCGGGCGGCCGGTGGCGCTGCTCGTGCATGTACAGGCCGCTGAGGTTCCCGTCGGTGGAGACGAGGGTCAGCGGACCCACCGGGCTGTCGATGGTGGTGTGCAAGGGTCTTCTCCCGATCAGGCGGGCAGCCGGTTGACCGCGTGGTCACCGGTCGCCCACAGGTGCTGGACCGCGTAGGCCCGCCACGGCGACCACGAGGCCGAGCGGCGGACCAGTTCGGCGGGCTTGGTCGGCAGACCGAGCGATTCGGCCGCCGCCTTGATCCCGAGGTCGGTGGCGAGGAAGGCGTCCGGGTCGCCGAGGGCGCGCATCGCGATGGTCTCGACGGTCCACGGGCCGATGCCGGGCAGCGCGCCGAGGTGGGCCCTGGCCCGGTCCCAGTCGCCGCCGGGACCCAGGTCGAGGTCCGGCAGCGCGGCGACCAGGCCGATCAGCGTGGCCCGGCGGCTGCGGGGCATCGCCAGCGCCTCGGGGTCGAGGTCCGCGAGCGCCTCGGTCGTCGGGAACAGGTGGGTCAGGCCGCCGTCGCGGTCGGTGATCGGCTCGCCGTGGGCCCGCACCAGCCGGGCCGCGTGCGTGCGGGCGGCGGCGGTCGACACCTGCTGGCCGAGGACGGCGCGGATCGCGAACTCCTCCGGGTCGGTCGTCCTCGGCACCCGCCTGCCGGGCTCCTTGAGCACGAGCGGCGCGAGCACCGGGTCGGTGCTCAGCTGGTCGTCCACGGCCACCGGGTCGGCGTCCAGGTCGAGCAGCAGGCGGCACCGGTTGATCGCCGTGGTCAGGTCGCGCAGGTCGGTGAGCGCGAGCGTGCAGTCGACGTGCTCCGGCGCGGGCCGCAGCGACGCGATCCCGTGGCCGTGGGGCAGCCGCAGGGTCCGGCGGTACGCGCCGTCGCGCCACTCCTCCACGCCCGGCACGGCCGTCGCGGCGAGGTGCCCGAACAGGTTGTCCGGGCATAGGGGGCGGCGGAACGGCAGCCGCAGCGAGAGCACGCCGGGCGTCCGGGGGCCGGGGGTGCCCGCCCGTGCGCGGAGTTCGGTCGGCGTCAGCGCGTAGACCTCGCGGACGGTGTCGTTGAACGTCCTCACGCTGGCGAACCCCGCCGCGTGCGCCAGGTCCGCCATCGGCAGCGCGGTGGTCTCGATCAGCAGCCGCGCGGTCTGCGCCCGCTGGGCCCGCGCGAGGGCCAGCGGACCGGCGCCGAGTTCGGCGAGGAGCTGGCGCTCCACCTGCCGGACGCTGTAGCCGAGGTGCGCCGCGAGCCCCGGCACGCCCTCGCGGTCCACCAGCCCGTCGGCGATCAGCCGCATCGCCCTGGCGACCAGGTCGGCCCGCTCGTTCCACCGCGGCGACCCCGGCGACGTGTCGGGGCGGCACCGCTTGCAGGCCCGGAACCCGGCCTGCTGCGCGGACGCCGCGCTCGGGTGGAACACCATGTTCTCGACCCTGGGCGGCACCGCCGGGCAGCTCGGACGGCAGTAGATGCCGGTCGTCAGCACGGCCGTGAAGAACCAGCCGTCGAACCGCTCGTCCCTGGACTGGACGGCGCGGACGCAACGTTCGCGGTCGGTGTGCATGCGACCAGTCTGCGCGCGGCCGAGCCCGGTGGCTCGCGAGAAAACGACGTGGAGGTGGCGGCCCGCACCGGTGGTCCGGTCCCCCTTTTTCGGTGCGCGGATCGACGGGAGGGGATTCCTCGGGCGTCCGTTCGTCAACGCCGGCACCGAGTCCCGGAGCGCCGCACCTAGTTCATAAACACTGTTCCCGAACTGGTCGCGACGATTGATCGACCCAATCCCGAACGGGCCGTGCCGCGGTGACCGTGCCGTGCCGCGGCACGGTGGTGGCGGTTATCCCGACAGCCCGAAAGGCGACCGGGGACGACCGATCGCCGCGGTCGTCCGCGGTGGCGCAGGACACGCCGGAGCCGCCGCGGGAACCACCGGGTTCCCGCGGCGACCGCTCCGGCGTTCAGCGCGCGGTGACCAGAGCGGCCAACCGCGCCAACGGGATGTCGACCCGTCCACGTGTCCGCGTGTCGAGGACGAGCCGGAGCACCGGGCACACCCGAGCTCCCTCAGCGGTGGGTAGGACCGCCGCGGGACCGAGCGGCCTCCGGTCAGGTGGCCGCACCGTGCCAGCGACCTGGTCGCTCGACGCACGGCCGCTGAGAAGACCCCCAGGACCTCTCAGCGGAGAACGATCCGCGGCATTCGCCTGCCGACTTCGAAACCACGGGTATCAGGTCTCCTTCACGCTGGCGGCGGATGAGCGGAACGTCGTGGAGCAGCTTGGCAGGGGAAGTCGATAGGCTGGAGTGCCCAGAGTTTCCACGGCCGACAAAAGACCTGATCACATGTACCAATCGGGTTTTCCGGTCCGGATCCACGACGGATGGCAGGCCAGCGGATGAGCAGTTCCGGTCCGGGGATGGGACCGCGCGGGGTGTTCGCCGAGAGGTTCGCCCTGCTCTACGCCGAGGCGGGCGACCCGCCCCTGAAGAAGGTCACCGAGTCGGTCACGCGGGCCCGCCGCACCGATGAGAAGGACCGCCCCGTGCGCGCGACGGCGCAGCGGGTCAGCGACTGGCGCCGGGGTCGCAACGTCCCGGCCAGGTTCGCGGCGTTGTCCGTCGTCCTGGAGATCTTGATCGGTGAAGCCCGAAAACTGCGGTCGGCCCCGGCCGTGCCGGGTCTCTACGACGTGGCCGCGTGGCGGACGCTGTGGGAGGAGGCGCTGGCGAGCCCGGCGGGCGCCGTCGAGTCCTCCGACGAGGAGTCGCACACCGAGGAGGGCGGCCTCTGCCCCTACCGGGGGCTGGCCGCTTTCCGCCCCGAGGATTCCGGTTGGTTCTTCGGCAGGGAACGCAGCACGGCCTCATTGGTCAATCGACTGGGAAATGCGGCGGACACCAGCGGTATCGTGATGCTGGTCGGCGCTTCCGGAGCCGGTAAATCCTCTCTCATGCGCGCCGGAATGATTCCGGCAATCGCTCGCGGCGATCTCGGCGTCGAGGGTTCCGCGAATTGGCCGGTGGTGCTGATGACACCGGGAGCCGATCCGCTCAAAGAATTGGCGCACCAGGTTCCGGAGCTCAGCGACGCGCTCGACCTCGCCCTGGACCACGACGGGCTGGGCCACGAGGCGGACACCGGGCTGGACTCGTTCATCAACCAGACCCTGATGGGCGTCATGCGCTTCGCCACCCAGATCCGGGCGGCGTTCGCGGCGTTCGCCCGCGCGCACGGCGCCGACCGGCTCGTCCTGGTCGTGGACCAGTTCGAGGAGGCGTTCACGCTCGGCGGCGACGAGACCCGGCTCCAGGTGTTCGTGCAGGCGCTGCACGCCGCGTGCACCCCGGCGATCCCCGGCGGCACGCCCCCGGTGCTGGTCGTGCTCGGCGTGCGCGCCGACTTCTACGGCCGCTGCCTCGCCTACCCCGAGCTGGCCGACGCGTTGCAGGACCGGCAGATGGTGCTGGGACCGATGACGTCGGCCGAACTGCGCGAAGCGGTGTCGCGGCCCGCCAAGGCGGCCGGGCTCCAGCTGGAGCCGGGCCTGATCGAGCTGATGCTGCGCGACCTCGGCGTGCGCGGCGGCAGACCGCAGGGCAGGCAGGGCGCGTACGACGCGGGCGCGCTGCCGCTGCTGTCGCACGCGCTGCTCGCCACGTGGCAGCGCAGGCAGGGCGGGAAGCTCACGATCAGCGGCTACCGCGCCGCGGGCGGCATCCAGGGCGCGGTCGCGGCCACCGCCGAACGCGCGTGGGCCGACCTCGACCCGGCCGCCCAGCGGGCCGCGCGGCCGTTGCTGCTGCGGCTGGTCCGGGTGGGCGACGACACGCAGGACACCCGCAGGCGCTCGACCAGGCACGAACTGGTGGAGCAGGCGCCCAACCGGTCCGCGGCCGAGGAGGCCCTGGAGGTGCTGGCCAGGGCGCGGCTCGTGACGCTGGACGCGGAGTCGGTCGAGATCACCCACGAGGCGCTGCTCCAGGCGTGGCCGCGACTGCGGACGTGGGTCGACCAGGACCGCGAGGGCGCGCTGCTGCGGCAGCGCCTGGAGGAGGACGCGGGCACGTGGTCCGCGCAGAACCGGGACTCCTCGCTGCTCTACCGCGGCGCCCGGCTGGAGACCGCCCGGCAGTGGGCCGACGGCGCGGGGCCGGGCTCGCTGACCGCGACCGCGACCGCGTTCCTCGCCGTGTCCGGCCAGCAGCGCAGGCGGTCGACGTGGGTGCGCCGCGCGGCCGTGTCCGTGGTGGTGGTGCTCGCCCTGATCGCGGGCACGGCCGCCGTGCTCGCCGTGCGGGAGCGGGACGAGGCCGTGTTCCGCGGCGTCGTGGCGGAGGCGAACCGGTTGCAGGACACCGACCCGTCGCTGTCCGCGCAGCTCGACCTGGTCGCCCACCGGATGCGGCCGGACGACCAGGACGTCTACACGCGACTCGTGTCGACCGGGACGTCACCGCTGGCCACCCCGCTCACCGGGCACACCGGCGCGGTGTACCTGACGACGTTCAGCCCGGACGGCCGGACGCTCGCGACCGCGAGCTACGACAAGACCGTGCGGCTGTGGGACGTCAGCGACCGGCGCCACCCCAAACCCCTCGGCGAGCCGCTCGTCGGCCACCGGAGCTGGGTCAGCTCCGCGGTGTTCTCCCCCGACGGCAAGACGCTCGCCTCGGCGGGCGACGACAAGACGGTGCGGCTGTGGGACGTCACGGACATCGCCGACCCGAAACCGCTGGGCGTCCCGCTGGAGGGCGGCGACGGCACGGTCTACCTGCTCGCGTTCTCCCCGGACGGCAAGACGCTCGCCACGGCCAACGAGGCCAAGACCTCCCGGCTGTGGGACGTGAGCGACCGGGAGAACCCGAAGCCGCTCGGCCGGCCGATCGGGCAGCACGACGCCGCGGTCCGCTCGATCGCGTGGGACCCGGCGGGACGGGTGCTCGCGGTCGGCGGTGACGACACGACGGTCGAGCTGTGGAACGTCGCCGACCGGCTCGCCCCCGTGCTGCTGGGCACCCTGACCGGCTACGACTCCACCATCCACTCGGTCGCGTTCTCCCCGGACGGCAAGACCCTCGCCAGCGGCAGCGACGACCGGACCGTGCGGCTGTGGAACGTCGCCGACCCGGCCGACCCGCGGCCGCTCGGCCGTCCGCTCACCGACCACAAGGGCAGCGTCTGGTCCGTGGCGTTCAGCCCGGACGGGCGGTTGCTGGCCACCAGCGGCGCGGACAGCACCGCCAGGGTGTGGAACGTGACGGACCCGGCCCAGCCGCAGGCGCTCGGCGAACCGCTGACCGGCCGCAACGGCACGGTGTTCGCCGTCGGGTTCAGCCCGGACGGCCGCAGCCTCGCCACCGGCAGCGCCGACCAGACCGTGCGGCTGTGGTCGCTGCCGTCGTCGGTGCTGGTCGGGCACAGCGGCCAGACCAGCGCCCCGATCTACAGCGCCGACGGGCGGCTGCTGATCACCGGCAGCGACGACCGCACCATCCGGCTGTGGGACCTCACCGACCGGTCCGACCCGCGTCCGCTGGGGCCGCCGATCGCCGCGCACGAGGCGGGCGTGTGGCAGCTCGCCCTCAGCCACGACGGGCGGCTGCTCGCGTCCGGCGGCGAGGACCGGAGGGTGCGGCTGTGGGACATCAGCGACCGGACCCGGCCGAGGGCGGTCGGGGAGCCGCTGGTGCTGCGGACCCGGTTCACCGCGCGGGTCGCGTTCAGCCCGGACGGGCGCACGCTGCTCACCGGCGACGACGACAAGTCGATGCAGCTCTGGGACATCAGCGACCCCGAGCGGCCGAAGAAGCTGGGCGGGCCGATCACCGGCCCCGAGGGGTACGTCGAGTACGCCGAGTTCACCCCCGACGGCGAGACGCTCGTGACCGCCAGCGCCGACCGGGGCATCCGCCTCTACGACGTGCGCGACCCGCTGTCGGTGCGCAGGCTCGGCCAGGTCGTGCTCGGCCACACCGCCCCGATCCGCGGCGGCGACATGACCCCCGACGGGCGCACGTTCGCCACGACCAGCGACGACAAGACCGTGCGGCTGTGGGACATCAGCGACCGGGGCGACGTCAGGCAGATCGGTCTGCCGCTCACCGGGCACGCCGAGTCGGCGGCCGGGGCCACGTTCAGCCCGGACGGGACCAGGCTCGCGACCTCCAGCGACGACAAGACGATCCGGCTGTGGGACGTGAGCGACCCGGCGCGCGCGACGCCGGTCGGCCAGTCGCTCACCGGGCACGACGGGGGCGTCGGCGGCGTCGTGTTCAGCCCGGACGGGCGCAGCCTGGCGTCCACCAGCTTCGACGCCACGGTCCGGCTGTGGGACCTCGACGCGGGCCACGCGATCGACCGGATCTGCGCCCTCAGCAGGGGCGTGCTCACCGAGGACCTGTGGGACCGGTACCTGCCGCAGTTGAACTACGACCCGCCGTGCCCGTAGTGCGGTGGTCGGGACCGGCCGGTGCACGGCGCCCCGCCCACCGCGCGAAGTCCGTCGTCCCCGACGCCGTGCGAACGGTTGATCACCCGTGGTGGGACGGTGTTGGGCCGAACGGGTGCCGAAGCCACTTCAGGCCGAACAGAGGTCCGCCTGGAGCCCTCTGCGTAGGGTCCGGACCATGCGTCTTCTTGCCAGGGTCGGCAGCCCGCACACCGTGGCGGCGGTAGTCACCGCCGTCACCGCGCTCTACCTGCTCCTCGTCGTGTTCGGCAACATCACCGACTACGGGACGAACCGCGCGTTCGTGGAGCACGTCTTCGCCATGGACACCACGTTCGGCTCGCCGGAGACGACGTGGCGGGCGATCACCTCGCCCGCGCTCGTGACCATCGCGTACGTCCTGATCATCGCGTGGGAGGCGCTGACGGCGCTGGTGCTCCTCGCCGGGGTCGTGGCGTGGATCAGGGTGATCTTCCAGGGGCGGGACGCGACCACGGCCAGGCAGCTGTCGTCGACCGGTCTGGTGATGCAGCTGCTGCTGTTCGGCGGCGGGTTCATCGCCATCGGCGGCGAGTGGTTCGCGATGTGGCAGTCGAAGTCGTGGAACGGCCTCCAGGCCGCGCTCCAGAACTTCATCATCGCCGGGATCAGCCTGGTCCTGGTGTACGTCACGAGTCGCGAGAAGGCCTGATCCGCAGCCCTCGCCCACCGGGCGGGGGCCTACAGGTCGACCAGCGCCGCCGGGGCCCCGAAGTGGGCGCCGGTCGCGGCGTCCGCGCCCGAGGTGCGCCACCAGTCGGCCAGCTCCGGCGTGTCCACCCCGTCGACGAACACCGCCGCGCCCGCCAGGTGCGCCACCGCGACCAGGTCGGCCAGCACGCGGGTCGTGATCGGGTTCCGCTCCGGGCACACGCCCCACCGCGGGATCCGGATCTCGCGCACCGGCAGCGCCTCCAGGCACGCGAACTCGCCCGCCGCGCCGGTGAAGCGGTCCATCGCCGTCCGCACCCCCGCGTCGGCCAGCACCGCCACGTTGTCCACCGCGTCGTCGTGGTCCGCGACCAGCAGCGCCGAGGGGATCCCGAGCCGCAGCGAACCGGCGGGCAGGCCGGTGTCCGCGAGCACCCGCAGCACGTTGCCCACCAGGTCGGGGTCGGTCGCCTGGCTCGCCGGGAGCCCGACCGACAGCGGCAGGTCCGCGCCCGTGCGCTGGAGCCACCACCGGAACCGCTCGGCGGCACCGCGCAGCAGCCACGTGCCGAGCGGAAGCATCAGCCCGGTCTCCTCGGCCAGCTCCACGCACCGGTCGTGCTCGATCACGCCCCGCTCGGGGTGCGTCCAGCGCAGCAGCGCCGTGAAGCCGGTGGCCGTGCCGTCGGACAACCGGCGTTCGGGCCGGAAGACGACGTCGATCTCGCCGGACTCCCACGCGCCGGGCAGGACGGCCGCCAGCGCCAGCCGCGCGCGGTCGGCCGCGTCGCGGGAGGCGTCGTACAGGCCCCACTGCCTCGGGCCGATCTTCTTGGCCCGGCGCAACGTCATGTGCGAGGCGCGCAGCAGCTCGGTCGGGTCGAACCCCGGTGAGGGCCGGTCGACCACGCCGATGCTGGCGGACACGGCGATCCCCTGGCCGTCCACGTACACGGGACCGGCCAGCTCGTCGTTGATCCGGCCGATCGTGGTGACCACGTCCGGCGTCTCCGGGCCGTTCTCCACCAGCACCGCGAACTCGTCGCCGTCCAGCCTCGCGACCATGGCCCTCTCGGCGGCGAACACCGCGCTCAGCCGGTGCGCGACCGTCTTGAGAAGCTGGTCGCCGACCCGGCGGCCGAGGCCGTCCGTGACGACGGAGAACACGTCCAGGTCGAGGTGGTAGAGCGTCACGCCCGCGTCCGGGTCGGCCCCCCGCAGCGTGGTCTCCAGCCGGGTGGTGAAGAACTGCCGGTTCGGCAAGCCGGTGAGGGCGTCGTGCAGCGCCTGGTGGGTGAGCCTGCTGCCGAGCAGCGTCAGCTCGCTGACGTCCTCGACGATCACGGCGAACCGCCCCGGCTCACCAGCCTCGTCGCGCAGCAGCGCCACGGCGAGCGTGCCGGACACGACCTCGCCGTCACCGCGGACGAACCTCGACCGCAGCGGCACCCGCTGGTGCACGCCGTCGAGGAGGTCGCGGAACGCCGCCACCAGCTCCTCCACGTCGGCCTCGTGCAGGAACGACTGGAGCGCGAGCCCTTCGAGCCCCTGGCTCCGGTGGCCGACGATCCCCCCGAACGCCGTGTTGGCGCGCACGAGGGTGCCGTCCAGCTCCGTCACGGCGATGCCGCTGGTGGAGGACGTGAACACCTCGTCCGCCAGCGCCTCGTTCACCCCGAGGTTCCACCGGGCGGCCTTCGCCGCGCCGAGCAGCGCCTGGCTGAGGCTCTCCTGCTGGTCGAGCACGAACGACTGGAGGGCGTCGACGTAGCCCGCCGCGACCGACCCGAGCACCGCCGCGACCCGCTTGGTGAGCCCCTCGACGTGCCGCAGCTCCGCGGACGCCGGCAGCGCGCCGCCCAGCAGGGCCAACGACTTGCGCAGGCTCGCGGACCCCGTGCAGCGCAGGTCGACCAGCCGCGCGCCGACGACCGACGCCTGCTCCGGCGTGAACGGCTCCGAGGCCACCGCGTGGTGCAGCCGGTGCACGAGCTGCCGCAGGTCGTGCTCCAGCTCCTCGGCCGACAGCGGGACGTACGCGGTCGACCGGACGGCCACCGCCCACTTCCGGGCGAGCTCCCGCCGCTCCCGCCGACCGACGCCGGGAGCGGTCCGCTCATCTTCGGGGAAGGCCGCGCTCATCCCACCTCGTCCGCTGGGGAACCGTTTCCGACGCGGAACGCGTCTCTAACCAGGTTCGAGCCGACGAGGAACGTTACTCGCGAGAGGAGTTCCCCGCCTACGGATGTCGCCCGTGTGAGTGGATTTCACCTGCTCGGCGGTCACCGCGAGGCCCAGAACGCCAGCCGGTGCTCGGCTGAGTAGTCCACGCCCCGAACGGCGCCCGGCGCGAACGAGTTCACGAACTCGCCGTCGCCGAACGGCCGCCACTCCGGCAGTCCCTCCCCGTTCGGGTCACCGGTCCGGGCGAACCGCGTCCACTGGTCGACCATCACGTCGGACAGCTCCCGCTGCCCCGCGGTCAGCCGCGCGTCGAACTCCGCGGTCGGGAACAGGTAGTCGACGTCCGAGCTGTGCGAGGCGCCCATCGGCAGCGACGGCACGGAGAAGTCGGACGGGGCGTCGCGGTCGGCGAACTCGAAGGCGTAGACCGGGGTGTGCGCCGCCAGCAGCCGGTGCTGCCGGATCGTGGCCCGAGCCCACACGCGGTCGGTGAGCACCGTCGCCCACGCCACGCTCGCGGACGGGTGCTCCGACAGCGGGTACTCGGCCTCGACGGCGGGCGCGTCGGCCCCGAACGCCGTCGCCAGCAGCTCCGGGTACTGCTCGGCCGTCACCGGCCTGCCCGCCAGTTCGCGGAACAGCGCCACGAAGCCGCGGTGCTCGTCGCGGGTCGCGCCCGCGAGCACCGGCACGCGCGCGAAGTCCCCCGCCGCCAGCGCGTCACCGGGTGGCCGCGGCAGCACCGCGCCGCCGTGGCCGAACGCCTGGAAGACGTTCATCACCCGCGGGTGGTCCAGCAGCTCCTCCGCGGGCAGCCTCCGGAGGGCGTCGAGGTCCTCGGCCCCCAGTTCCCGCGCGACCGCCGCGCCGAGCGCCTCCAGCTCCTCCACCGGCCGCCAGGCCAGTGACGGCAGCGCCCCCAAGTCGGGGAACCAGGCCCCGGCGGGCACGTCGACCAGCGTGAACGCGCTGTGCATCACGGCCCGGTGGAACAGACCCCTCGACTGCTCCGACACGAGGTGCGCGGCGACGGCCGTGGCCCCGAAGGACACGCCGAACAGCGTCACGTTGCCGGGATCACCGCCGAACGCCGCCGCGTTGCGCCGCACCCACTCCAGCGCCGCCCGCTGGTCCATCAGCCCGAACGCGCCCGAGCCCTCCAGACCGGGCAGGCCGAACCCGCCGAAGACGCCCATGCGGTAGTTGACCGTCACCACCACGACGTCACCGCGCTCGACGAGCCGGGCCGCGTCGAAGTGGTGGCCCGCCCCGATCGCGCCGTCACCGTGGATCCACACCAGCACCGGCTTCCCCGTCCCGGAGCGAGGTGCGGTCACGTTGAGGAACAGGCACTCCTCGTCGGTGCTGCGAGTGTCCGAATAGGACGATCCAACCTGCGGGCACGGGCTCCCCGGCCGAGTCGCGTCCCTGGTCCCCCGCCACGGCTCCACCCCGGCGGGCGCGGCCCAGCGCAACTCCCCCCTCGGCGGCGCGGCGTACGGAATCCCCTGGAAAACCCGGAGATCACCCCGCACCACACCCCGCACGTCACCGGACTCGACGCGCACCACCTCAGCTCCCACGGTCGCCTCCCCGCAACTCGCCAGCACCAACGCCACCAACGCCACCATCCCCCGACGCACGGCTCAGTCCCCCTTCGTCGCCCTCTCCACGACCTCCACCAACTCGTCCCCGCAGACCTCCAGGTCGACCTCGGACGCCCTGGCCACGATCCCGTTGCGCAGGGCCATGATGAACAGCGCCATCACGTCCACGTCGAACGAGCGGAACTCCCCCCGCCGCTGCCCCGACCGCAGCAGCTCGGCCAGCGCCCGGTGGTCCGAGTCGGCACCGTCCCCGACGGTCGCGTGCTCCCGCAGGCGCACCAGCGCGACCAGGTGGTCGGGGTGGCTCCGCATGAACTCGACGTTCGCCAGCAGGAACAACCGCAACTCCTCGGCCGCCGTCCCGCCCCCGCTCATCCGCTCCAGCACGAACCGGCCGAACACGGCCAGGATCTCCTCGAACACCGAGTCGACCAGCTCCTGCTTGCCTGCGAAGTGGTACGAGATCAACCCCGTGCTGCTCAACCCGGCCCGCACCGCGATCTGCTTGAACGACGCACTCGCGTAGTCCAACTCCGCCACGGTCCGAATAGCCGCACCGACGATCTGCGCCCGCCGCGCCTGCTCCGTCACCGTCAGCTCACCCGAGCCAGACTTTGCTCGCATGAGCAAAACATAGCACGACTGAGCTAGCCAGACCGACAACCCAACAGCCCCAGGACCCACCCCCACGCACGACCAGCGAGCAAGGAGCAGCAAGCAAGAATGCACAGACAACCAGAAATTAGAATCCCGGCCATGGCAAAAACAAACAGGAACCCACGGCATTCCCTAAACCAGTGGCCGATTTTACTCGGGGGATTTGACCCTTACAATAGTAGATCGGGCAGGTAGCTACCACCTGCCCTTAGCCCGATCAAAGGGTCAAATCGAGGGGTCCCCGAGTCAAATCGGCCACCCCCGCTGGAACCAGCAGCCACCCCGACCCCACGAAACCAGCAGCCACCCCGACCATACCGGACCAGCAGCTACCCCCACTGGACCAGCAGCCACCCCAACCCCACCGGACCAGCAACTACCCCAGTTCGACGGGACCAGCAGCCACCCCCACGGGACCACCACCCACCCCAATCCCGCCGAACAAGAACCTCACCCCAAAATCTCCCTCAACTGAGCCAACAACTCCCCCCGACTCCCACACCCCAACCTCTGCCGAATCCGAGCCATGTGGTGCTCAACAGTCTTGGCGGAGATGAACAACCGATCCCCAACCTGCTTGTACGTCATTCCCCCGACGACCAGTTCAGCCACCTCCCTCTCCCGGTCGCTCAACTGCCCGCCCTCCACCGCGGGAGATGCCTCAGCAGCCTTCTTCACCCCACCAGGCCGCCCCTGCAACAACCGAGCACAGTCCAACAACCGCACCATCGCCTGCCGATCGGTGGTCCGGATGGCGGCCTGCCCGGCGAGCCGGGCCCCGTCCCACCACTGCCCGGCGGCGTGCAACCCCCGAGCCGCTTCCTCCACCCGATCCGGCTCCACCTTCCCGGCCAGGACGTCCAGCCAGCTCTCCGCCGCATCCGACACGATCGCGTTGTACCGCGACCGCTCGCGGTGGACGGCCAACGCGGCGGCGTGCTCCTCGGCCACCCCGGTCTGCTCAGCGATGATCGCCGCGTGCAGCCCGCCCCAGTGCAGCGGCACGGCCCACAGCGGCGGATCCCCCAGCTCCCGCAACAGCTCCCGCGCCGCGGCCAGGTGGGGCGCCAACCGGTGCTCGTCCCGCAACCGCGCCGCCGCGGCGGCGAACTCGCCCAGCGGCAGGAACGTGAACAGGTCCACGGGGTGCCGCAGGACCGCCTCGCACGCCTGCTCCCAGGTCCGCTTCACCGTGACCAGGTCGCTGTTGCGCCGAGCCACCCCGATCTCCAGCGCGACCGCGAACAGCCAGTCCCGCGGCTCCAGCCGCTTGCCGGTCTTCTTCAACGCCACCAGGCATTCCTTGGCCTCGACCAGGTGCCCCCTGACCATGGCGATCCACGCGCGCAGCAGCACGTGCCGGATGGTCATCAGCGCGCCGCCCACCCGCGCGGTGGCGGCCCGCTCCAGCACCGACTCGGCCACGCCGGACTCGCCGCAGTGCAGCGCCACCAACGCCGCCAGCGCGGCGGGGCTGTCCGGCAGCAGGGCCGCCTTGCCCACGGGCTCCAGCAGTCCGGACGCCCGCACCAGCGTGGACAGCGCCGTCATGGGCTCGGCGGTGACGGACTCCCGCATCCCCTGCGCCATCAGGGCCGCCGCGCCGTCGAACGACGTGGGGGGCGCGGTCGGCAGCAGCGCGTCCTCCGGGGCTCGTCCGGTGCCGATCCGGCCGACCACGGCGAACGCCGCGGCGGACGGTGCGGCCGACCAGCGGTACAGCTCGGTGCTGCGGGCCAGCTGCCCGCGGTGCGCCAGCGCGACCGCGGCGACCTCGGCGGCGGTGGCGCGGTGCGGCGACTCGGGCCCGGTGATCACCTGGTCGGCCAGCCGCAGCGCCGCGTCGAGGTCGCCCGCCATGGCCGACGCCGTCGCCCAGCGGGCGGCGACCTCGGGGCTGGGGGTGCCGGTGGACGCGCTGGCGGCCAGCAGCCGGGCGGCCAGCGCGGGGTCGGTGTCCAGGGCTTCCGCGGCGGCGGCCTCGAACGCGGCGGCCACGCCGGGGCCGCCGACGCCGGTGCCGATGAGCGGCCGGACCAGGTCGAGCACGGGCCCGCCCGACGCGAGTTGCAGCTCCGCCAGCCGCTGCCGCACGGCGATGCGGCGCTCGGCCCTGCTCAGCAGCGCCACGGCTCGCCGGGCCAACGGGACCAGCGTCCCGTCCTGGGCCAGCAGCCCGGTGGCCCGCCCAGCCTCGATCACCTCGCCGACCTCGTCGAAGTCCTTGCCCAGCAACGCCCCCAGCAGGTCCAGCCGCAGCCCGGCCCCCGCTTCCGCGACCAGCAGGAACTTCTGGAGGTCGGCGTCCAGCCAGTCCAGCTCCGGGCGGAACGCGGCCACGGCGTCGGCGGGCACCTCGGCGGAGGAGATCCCGGCCAGCCGTTCGACGAACCGGGGCACACCTGCGGTCTGCTGGTGCACGAAGTCGACGACGGCCCGGCTCGCCGTGGCGGGCAGGAACTCCTTGACCTGCTCCTTCGTGAACGCGAGCGGCATCAGCGCCCGCCAGCGCCCCACGGACTCGGCCAGCAGCCGCTGCCGGGGCCACGGCCGGTAGGCCACCACCAGCCGCGGCTCGTCGGTGTCGAGCAGGTCGCGCAGCCGGGGTTCGTCCAGCAGGTGCGCGTCGTCCACCAGGCGCACGGACTGCCCCGCGTCCAGGTAGAGCCGTTCCACCTCGCGCAGGATCGCGGACTTGCCGTAGCCGCCGGGCGCGACGACCCCCAGCCGCAGCGGTGCGGCCGGGTCGGCGGCGATGTCGGCCAGCACCTGGCGGGTGGCGTCGTCGGGCAGGAGCGTGGGGTACGTGGTCGATCGGGGGCTCAACGGCCGTCCTCGTCGTCAGCGGTGTGGGTGCTCCGGCGCGAGCCCGCGGGCTTGAGGCCGCGGACGACGCGCTTCACGGAGCGTCGCGGAAGGTCGAGCGGGGTGATGTCCACCGGAGGTCGTGGCGGTGGGGCGGCGAACTCGTCGTCGGGCAGACCGAGTTCGCCGACCGGGAAGCGGAGCGACGGGTCGTCGAAGCGGCGGAGCACCGACGTCTCCCGCGCCTCGGGTTCGGCGTCGGGGCCCTCGACGACGCGCCGGGCGAGCAGCGCCGCGCCCTTGACGACCGACGTCTCCGGCGCGGCCTCGATGGCGATCCGGGCGCGCAGGGCGCCGGACACGACCTCGGCCACCAGCGGGACGCGGGCGCTGCCCCCGACGAGCAGCACGACGTCGGGGTCGCCGTGGGCGGTGGTGGTGCGGACGAGCGTGTCCACGGCCAGTTCCACGGCGGGGCGGATCAGGTCCTCGAAGCGTGGCCGGGTGAGGACGACCTCGCGGACGCCGTCGACCAGGTGCACGGGCACGGCGACCTCGGCCAGTGCGGACAGTGCGCGCTTGGCGGCCTCGCCGTCGAAGCGCAGCCTGGCGAGCACCTGCCCGACCCACGGGTCGGCCGGGTCGAGGTCGGTCAGCTCCCGGCCCACGGTGGTGCGGACGTGGCCGAGGACGGCGTCGTCGAAGTCGACGCCCGCCGGGTGGTCGTGGCCCTCGACGCTGCCGACCAGCTCGGGCGGCTGGTCGAGCGAGCGGCGGACGACCGAGGCGGAGAAGGCGTGGCTGCCGAGGCTGAACACCGCCTGCACGTCGCCGCCGCCGCCTGCGGCGAAGTGGTTCTCCACGGCGGCCAGGGGTTCGGCGACCAGTGAGCAGCGGGTGAGGCCCGCGTGGCGCAGCGCCTCCTGGAACAGCTCCTTGCGCTGCGCACCCCACCCCGGCGGGTGGGTGACGGCGATGTGCGCGGCCGGTTCGCCCTCGCGGTCGGCCACCTGACCGGCGACCCAGACGACCAGCAGCGCGGTCAGGTCCTCGGGGGCGACCCAGTCCTGGCCCAGCAGGACCGGGACCTCGTCGCCGATCCGCCTGGCGAAGCCGGTCGCGGTGAGCCAGGGGTCGCCCACCTCACCGACGGCGAACTCGCCGTCCGGGGTGATCCGCACCGCGGAGGCGACGCCGCCACCCGGCCCGCCGAGCCCGACCACCTCGACGTCCGGCCTGCCCACGCGGGCGAGGCGGCAGATCGCGGCGGCGGTGCGGGTGGTGCCCACATCGACCCCAAGGACATAGGGCAACTCCAGGACTCCTCACTCACCTGTTCGTACCAGTCCTACGTACGTACACGGGTGGTCATTGGCTCACAAGCGCGTCCCCTAATCCCCTAGGGGGTGAACGAAAATCACCCCATAGTGGATACGCCCTCTACTGGGAGTCATCCCCGATGGCTGAGCGCCCCCCAGCTCGTAGGTTTCTCCCCAGTGCCGGGACCCGCAGTACACCCGGCTCCCCGACACCCCGCATGACCCTTGGAGAACACCAGTGAGCTCGAACACGCTGCACGAATTCGTCCTCGGTCTGCTCAGCGATCCGACCGCGCTGGCCGACTTCCAGAACGACGCCGAGGGTGTCCTCGGCGCGGCCGGACTGGGCGACATCAGTGCACTCGACGTCCAGGAGGTTCTGCCCCTGGTCCTCGACTACGTGCCCGCCGGGAGCCTGCCCGCTCTCGACGGTTCCGTGCTCGACGACCTGCCTCTCGACGTCGACGTGGACGGCCCCGCTGCCGCGATCAGCCAGCTCCACGCCGTCACCCAGCTCGTGGGCGTCAGCACGACGGACGTCAACCTCGCCGCCACGGGTGCCATCGCGGCGGACGAGAACGGCCTGGAGGCCTTCACCGGCCTCTCGGCGTGGGGACTGGCGGACGCGTCGGCGGCGGCGGGCATCACTCTTCCCGGTGACTTCTCCGCGGTGAACGACGTGACCGGCTCCCTGGACGGGACGTTGGACACCGCGCACGGCCAGGTCGACGACCTCGCCGACTCGGCGACGGGCGCACTCCACGGCGCCACCGCCACCGCGGGTGAGGTCACCGGCTCGCTGCTGCCGGGCACGGAAGGCCTGACCAGCTCCGTGTTCGGTTCGGTCGACACCCTGCACGGTGTCGTCGACGGCGTGACCGGTGGCCTCACCGAGGGCGTCGACCTCGGCAAGACGCTCGACATCGGCGGTCTCGACGACGTCGCGTTCACCGCCTCCGCGCCGATCGGCGCCGACACCCTGGGCGCCGTCGGGGGCGACCTGGTGTCGGGCACCGGACTCGGTGGCGTGGTGAGCAACGTCACGGACACCGTGCACGACGCGAACCTCCCCGGCGGCGACCTCCTGGGCGTCACCGACCTGCTGTTCTGATCTCTTTTCGATCTCGTCGCTCTACCGAGGGTCGGTTCCGTCCTGAGACGG
>NZ_DBNGPQ010000062.1:0-29497 GCF_057122925.1 Umezawaea sp.
CACGGAACCGTAGTTGGAGTAGCTGGCGCGGGCGTCGGTGCGCTCGGTGGCGCCGACGGTGATGGCCTGCGTGACGCGGGCCGGGGAGAACGTGGAGGCGTTGGCGTTGCTGTTGCCCGCCGCCACGCCGTAGGTGACGCCGCGCGCGATGGAGGTGCGCACCGCGTCGTCCAGCGCCGTGGAGGCGCCGCCGCCGAGGCTCATGTTGGCCGTGGCGGGCTTGACGTGGTTGTTGGTGACCCAGTTGATGCCCGCGACGACACCGGCGGTCGTGCCGGAGCCGTTGTTGTCGAGCACGCGGACGGCGACGATCCGCACGCCCTTGGCGACGCCGTACTGGCTGCCGCCGATGGTGCCCGCGACGTGCGTGCCGTGGCCGTTGCCGTCCTGGGCGATGTTGTCGTTGCTGACGGCGTCGTAGCCGTTGACCGCGCGCCCGCCGAAGGTCTGGTGGCTGATGCGGACACCGGTGTCGATGACGTAGGCGTTCACGCCCGCGCCGGTGGTGGTGTAGCTGTAGGAGGAGTTGAGCGGCAGGTTGGCCTGGTCGATGCGGTCCAGCCCCCACGACGGCGGGTTGGTCTGCGTCGCCTGGATGCTGAAGACCTGGTTCTGCTCGACGTACTCGACCGACGGGTCGGCGGCGAGGCGCTTCGCCTGCTTCTCCGACGCGCTCGTCGCGAAGCCCTTGAACCCGCCCTCGTACGTGCGGTCGATCTTCGTGCCGAACTTCGACGCGAGGGAGTCGGCGGACGCGGTGGAGAAGTCCTTGAGCTTCACGATGTAGCTGCCGGGGATGGCCTGGGGCGATCCGGCCGCCAGGATGCCGCCCTCGGCGGCCTGCGCCGTCCCGGCCGCCATGGTGATGGTCGCCGCGGCGACGATCACCGCACCGGCACCGGCCAACCAGCGCACCTGTCGTGTTTCGCGCATTCGTCTGTTCCTGTCGTTCGCAGGGAACGGTCGACGAAGTGACCCGCGGGCGGGGGAAGACGGGGACGACGACCGCATGTCACGCCCTGAGCAGGCGCTCCACGTCTTCCGAGGTTATTGGCGTTCCCAGGTGTCCGAAATAGACCAGATGCCCCAGCCGCTCCGAGGGCTCTACTGCACCGGGGCCACGACGATCGTCGTCATACCTTCGGCGGTACGCCTCCGACCGAGCACAGGTAATGAACAGGGCCGAAAGTCTCAAGAATCCAGTGTTTCTTTAACAGTGTCAGCATACGGAATTCTGCGGAACATCCCCGAACGGCTGTACCGGACCACTGTTTTGCCCCAGTAGGGTCGCTCCCGCTGAAGTTCCTTCTGAACGGAGTGGGTAATGGTCGGCCACACCACCGAAACGGCCGAGGAGTTCGCCGAAACACTGCGTGCCGCGATACGTGCGAAAGGCCTCAGCCTGGACCGCATTCGGCACCGACTGCACATGCGGGGCGCCCCGATCAGCATCACGGCGTTGAGCTACTGGCAGTCGGGCAGGCGCAGACCGGAAAGACCGGATTCGCTGCTCGCGTTGAGCCACCTCGAAGACGTGCTCGACATGCCGGAAGGCGCGTTGAGCCAACTGCTCGGCCCGCCGCGACCCCGTGGTCGTGGCCGAATCCGCCAGCCGGAACCGCAGGTGCAGGGCATAGGCCGGGACAACGTCCGGCTCGCCCAGCTGCTCGCCGGTGTCGACACCAGTTCCGACACCGGGCTGAACCGGGTCTCCCAGCAGGACCGCGTCGAGATCGGCGCCGAGGGCGGGACCCGGAGGGTGCGCTCGCGGCAGACCCTGCGAGCCGACCGCGGCGGCGTCGACCGGTGGGTGCTGGTCTACGACACGGACGCGCCGGGCAACCCCCTGCCGACCATCGGGATGCTCCGCTCGTGCAGGCTGGGGCGACTGATAGCGGACCCGACCAGTGGCATCCTGGTCGCCGAACTCCTGTTCCCGAGACCCCTGCGGCAGGGTGAGACGCTCGTGCTGGAGTACGAGCTGCTCCAGGGTGAGGCGCCCTACCCGGCCTTGGAGACCTCGCACTTCCGTCGTTTCCGCCTCCCCGTCCGCGAGTACGCGCTGGAGGTCAGGTTCGACAGCCGCAGCCTGCCCGCGCGGTGCGAGCAGTTCTGCACCCCGGACCTCGCCACCGGGGCCGCGGTCAAGGTGGACGACTGGGGCTACGCGCACGCGAAGGCGCGCGACTTCGGCCCCGGAATCTTCGGCATCCGCTGGGAATGGTCCTACAACTAATACGACCGGGGCAGGTTCAAGGTGTGCTGCGCCACATAGTTCAGGATCATTTCCCGGCTCACCGGGGCGATTCGCGAAATACGTGACGCGGTCAACAGCGAAGCGAGTCCGTACTCGGTTGCCAAGCCGTTGCCGCCGTGGACCTGGATGGCCAGGTCGACGGCCGTGGCGACCGCTTCACCGGCCGCGTACTTCGCCATGTTGGCCGACTCGCCCGCCGCCCTGTCCTGCCCCGCGTCGTACAGCGCCGCCGCCTTCTGCGTCATCAGCCTGGCCAGTTCCACCTGGATGGCGCACTGGGCGAGCGGGTGGGACAGGCCCTGGTGGGTGCCGATGGGCGCACCCCACACCGACCGCGTCCGCGCGTACTCGGCGGCCTTGTCCAGTGCCCGGCGCGCCATGCCGGTGGCGAACGACGCCGCCATGATGCGCTCCGGGTTGAGCCCGGCGAACAGCTGGGCCAACCCGGCGTCCTCGGAGCCGACGAGGGCGTCCGACGGCAGGCGCACGTCGTCGAAGAACATCGTGAACTGCTTCTCCGGCGAGACGATGTCCATCTCGATGGGCCGGTAGGTCAGCCCGGCGGCGTCCGTCGGCACGATCAGCAGCGCCGGACCGGTCGCCCCGATCGCCACGACCAGCACGGCCCGCACCTCGTCCACACCGGAGATGTAGTACTTGCCGCCGCTGAGGACCCACTCGTCGCCGTCGCGGCGGACCTTCGTGGTGAGCTTGTGCGAGTTCGAACCCGCGTCGGGCTCGGTGATCGCGAACGCCATCTTCGTGGTGCCCTCGGCGAAACCGGGCAGCCACCGCTCCTTCTGCTCGGCGGTGCCGAACCGGGCGATCACGGTCGCGCAGATCGCGGGCGACACCACCATGAGCAGCATCGGACTGCCCGCCCTGGCGAGTTCCTCGCAGACGGCGGCCAGGTCGCCGATGCCGCCGCCACCCCCGCCGAACTCCTCGGGAACCGCCACCCCGAGGTAGCCGAGCTCGCCCGCCTCGGCCCACAGCTCGTCCGTCTTCTCGCCCGCGCGGGCCTTGGCGGTGAAGTACTCCTGCCCGTAGCGGGACCCCAGGTCCGCCACGGCCGCGCGCAGCGCCCTGCGCTCGTCGGTCTCGGTGAAGTTGACGCTCATGACTCTCCCTCTGCGACTTCGTCCTCGGCCACGACGACCAGCACGTCGCCGGAATCGACCTGGTGCCCTCGGGTGACGCGCAGCTCGGCGACCGTTCCCGCCGTCGACGCGAGGACGCGGTGCTCCATCTTCATGGCCTCCAGCACGAGCAGTTCCGCGCCCGCCTCGACCCGCTGCCCCTGCTCGACCGCGACCCGCACGACCGTGCCGGGCATCGGGGCGACCGTCGCGCCCGGCGCCACCGTCGCCACCGGTTCGGGAAAGCGCGGAACGGACCGGAGCGTCACCGCGCCGAGGGGCGAGTCCACTTCGACCGAATCGCCGTAAACGCTGACGTGGAAACGGTTTCGCAAACCGTCACGTTCCAGCACGGCGGATTCCCCGTCGGCGGAGACGACGGTGAACGGCAGGCTCGTGACGATGCCGTCGCGGGTGTGCCGGTAATCGACTTCGACGTTCTCGTACCTCACGCGCTGTGGTTGCGAGGGCAGGTTGCGCCACCCGATCGGCAGAGCGCCGGTGTGCCGTCGTGCCGCCTGCGTGAGCGCGGCGGCCAGTGCGCTGCCCGTCAGGTCGCGTTCGCGGGCCTCGGTGAGGCGGTGCTCGTCGAGGAAGCCGGTATGGGTCTCCCCGGAGAGGAACGCGGGGTGCCTCAGGACGTCCACGAGCAGGGCCCGGTTCGTGACCAGGCCGTGGATGCGGGCTGCCGCGAGGGAGGCGGCGAGCTTGCGGGCGGCGCTCGTGCGGTCCGGCGCCCAGGCGATCACCTTGGCCAGCATCGGGTCGTAGTGCACGCCGACCACCGAGCCGTTCTCCACGCCGCTGTCCACGCGGACGTCGCCGGGCACCTCGAACCGGTGCAGGGTGCCGCTGGCGGGCCGCCAGTCCCTGGCCGGGTCCTCCGCGTACAGGCGCACCTCGATCGCGTGGCCGTTCGGCGCGGGCGGCTCGGCGGGCAGCCGCGCCCCCTCGGCGACGGCGATCTGCCACGCCACGAGGTCGACGCCGAAGACCAGCTCGGTCACCGGGTGCTCGACCTGGAGGCGGGTGTTGACCTCCAGGAAGTGGAAGTCGCCGTCGGAGAACAGGAACTCGACCGTGCCCGCGCCGACGTACCCGATGGCCTCGGCGGCGGCGGTCGCGGCGGCGCAGAGCCGCTGCCGCGCCCCAGGGTCCACGGCGGGGCTCGGCGTCTCCTCCACTATCTTCTGGTGCCGCCGCTGGATCGAGCACTCGCGCTCGCCCAGGGTCCACACCGTGCCGTGCGCGTCGGCGAGCACCTGCACCTCGACGTGCCGCGCGCCCTCCAGCAGCGGTTCGCAGAACACCGTGCCGTCGCCGAACGCCGACTCGGCCTCCCGGCGCGCGGCGGCGACGCCGTCGGCCAGGTCCGCGCGGGACCGCACCTCGCGCATCCCCCGGCCGCCACCGCCCGCGGACGCCTTGACCAGCAGTGGGAAGTCTGCGTCGGTGACCGCGTCCGGGTCCAGTTCGGCCAGCACGGGCACACCCGCGGCCGCCATCCGCTTCTTCGCCGCGACCTTGGAGCCCATCGCCTCGACGGCCTCGGGCGTCGGACCGACCCACACCAGCCCGGCGGCGAGCACCGCGCGGGCGAAGTCGGCGTTCTCGGACAGGAACCCGTAGCCGGGGTGCACGGCGTCCGCGCCCGCGCTCACGGCGGCGGCGACCAGCAGGTCGGCCCGCAGGTACGTCTCGGCCGGGGTGGCGCCGGGCAGCCGCACGGCGGCGTCGGCCTCGGCGACGTGCGGCGCGTCGGCGTCCGGGTCGGAGTGCACGGCCACCGGCGAGATGCCGAGTTCCCGGCACGTGCGGATGATCCGGCGGGCGATCTCGCCCCGGTTCGCGATCAGCAGTGTCTGGATCATCGCCCCATCACATCCGGAAGACGCCGTAGCCCTCGGCGCCCTTGATCGGTCCGCTGTGGATCGCGGACAGGCAGAGGCCGAGGACGGTGCGGGTGTCGCGGGGGTCGATGACCCCGTCGTCGTAGAGCCGCCCCGACAGGAACGCGGCCAGGGACTGCTGCTCGATCTGCCCCTCGACCACCTGCCGCATGGCGGCGTCGTGCTCCTCGTCGTAGTGCTGCCCCTTCGCCGCGGCGGCCTGCCGCCCGACGATCGACAGCACGCCCGCGAGCTGCGCGGGGCCCATGACGGCCGACTTGGCGTTGGGCCAGGTGAACAGGAACCGCGGGTCGAACGCCCTGCCGCACATGCCGTAGTTGCCCGCGCCGTAGGACGCGCCCATGGTCACGGTCAGGTGCGGCACGGTGCTGTTGGACACGGCGTTGATCATCATCGCGCCGTGCTTGATGATGCCGCCCTGCTCGTACTGGGCGCCCACCATGTACCCGGTGGTGTTCTGGAGGAACAGCAGGGGCGTGTCGGCGGAGTTCGCGAGCTGGATGAACTGGGTCGCCTTCTGCGACTCCTCGCTGAACAGCACGCCGCGCGCGTTGGCCAGGACACCGACCGGGTACCCGTGCAGGTCGGCCCAGCCGGTGACCAGGCTGGTGCCGTAGCCGGGCTTGAACTCGTCGAACCGCGAGCCGTCCACGATCCGCGCGATCACCTCGCGAGGGTCGAACGGGATCCGCTGGTCGGTCGGCACCAGCCCCAGCAGCTCCTCGGCGGGGTACGCGGGCTCCTCGACGGGTTTCGGCGCGGGGCCGAGCTTGCGCCAGTTCAGCCGCGCCACGATCCGGCGGGTCAGCCGGATCGCGTCGACCTCGTCCTCGGCGACGTAGTCCGCCAGGCCCGACACCGTGCCGTGCATGTGCGCACCGCCGAGCGCCTCGTCCTCGGCCTCCTCGCCGGTCGCCATCTTGACGAGCGGCGGACCGCCGAGGAACACCTTCGACCGGTCCTTGATCATCACCACGTGGTCGGACATGCCCGGCACGTACGCGCCGCCCGCCGTGGCGTTGCCGAACACGGCCGTGATCGTCGGGATGCCCGCCGCCGACAGCCGGGTCAGGTCGCGGAACGCCCGTCCCCCGGGGATGAAGATCTCCGCCTGGCTCGGCAGGTCCGCACCGCCGGACTCGACCAGGCTCACCACCGGAAGCCGGTTGGCGAAGGCGATGTCGTTGGCGCGGAACGTCTTGCGCAGCGTCCACGGGTTGCTCGCGCCGCCGCGCACCGTCGGGTCGTTCGCGACCACCAGGCACTCGACGCCCTCGACGACGCCGATGCCGGTGACGATGCTGGCGCCGACCGGGAAGTCCGTGCCCCACGCGGCCAGCGGCGACAGCTCCAGGAACGGGCTGTCCTGGTCGAGGAGCAGTTCGATCCGCTCGCGGGCCAGGAGCTTGCCGCGCCCGTGGTGCCGCTCGGTGTACTTCGGGCCGCCGCCCGCGAGCGCCTTGGCCTGCTCGGCGTCCAACTCCTCGATCTTGGCCAGCAGCGCGGCCCGGTTGTCGCGGTACTCCGCCGATCCGGTGTCCAGCACCGAGCGCAGCGCGGTCATGACGTGAACCCCAATCGTCGTGCGGCCAGCTCGGCCATGACCTCGGTCGTGCCGCCGCCGATGCCGAGGATGCGCGAGTCGCGGTAGTGCCGTTCGACCTCGGCGTCGCGCAGGTAGCCGAAGCCGCCGTGCAGCTGCACGGCCTCGTCCACCACGAAGTCGCACGCGGCCACGGCGGCGTTCTTCGCGAAGCACACCTGCGCCACGCACTCGCGGCCCTCGGCCACCATGGCGGCGACCTCGCGGGTGTAGGTGCGGGCCAGCTCGATCCGCTGCGCCATCTCGACCAGCTTGTGGCTGACCAGCTGCCGCTTCACCAGGGGCTTGCCGAAGGTCTCGCGGGTGCGGACGTGGGCGAGCGTCAGGTCGAGGCAGCGCTGGGCCGTGGCGTAGGCCTCCACGGCCATGGTGATCCGCTCGACCTGGAACTGCCGCATGATGAGCGCGAACCCGCCGTTCTCCGGGCCGACGAGGTTGGCCGCGGGCACGCGGACGTCCACGAAGGACAGTTCGGCGGTGTCCGAGCAGTGCCAGCCCATCTTCTCCAGCCTGCGCACGACCTGGACGCCGCTGTCGACCACGAGCAGGCTGATGCCCTCGTAGCCGGGGCCGCCGGTGCGGACCGCGGTGGTGACGAAGTCCGCGCGGGCGCCGGAGGTGATGAACGTCTTGGTGCCGTTGACGACGTAGTGGTCGCCGTCGCGGACGGCCGTGGTGCGCAGCGCGGCGACGTCCGAGCCGCCGTCCGGTTCGGTGATCGCCAGGGAACCGATCAGCTCGCCGTCCAGCGTCGGCCGGACGAACCGGTCGACCAGGTCGGGGCTCCCCGCGTCGACGATGTGCGGCAGGGCGATGCCGTGGGTGAACAGGCCCGCGACCAGGCCGGAGGAGCCGCCCGCCTGGATGATCTCCTCGGTCACGACCACGCTGTCCAGCAGGTCGCCGCCGCTGCCGCCGACCTCCTCGGCGAAGCCGATGCCGAGCAGGCCGATCCCCGCGGCGGCGCGGTGCAGGTCGCGCGGGAGTTCGCCCGCCCGTTCCCACGCGTCCAGGTGCGGCACGACCTCGCGCTCGGTGAACCGGCGGACGGTGGCGCGCAGCTCCCTGCGCTCGGGTGTCCCGAAGAGGTCGGCGGTGATCGTCACAGCAGCTCCTCCGGGATGTCGACGTGCCGGGAGCGCAGCCACTCGCCCAGCCCCTTGGCCTGCGGGTCGAAGCGGGTGGACGAGGCCACGCCGTCGCCGAGCAGACCGAGCAGCACGAAGTTGAGCGCCCGCAGGTTCGGCAGCTCGTAGCGGACGACCTCACCCGCCTCCGGCAGGAGTTCCTTCAGCCGCGCCGCGGTCAGCTCCCGCGCGAGCCACGCGTAGGCCTCGTCGGTGCGGACCCAGACGCCGAGGTTCGCGTCGCCGCCCTTGTCGCCGGAGCGGGCTCCGGCGATCGTGCCGAGTGGTGCCCTCATGCGGTGACCACCTTCCCGTCGGGCAGCACGGCCCGGTGCTCGACCCGGTCACGGGGCACGAACGCGGCCCGGTACACGCCGAACGGCGTGCCGTCCGACGGCGGCGCGGTGACGTGGAAGCCGGGGTAGGACCCGAGCGCGAGCTCGACGGCCGTGCGGGAGAACGCCTTGGCGCGCTTCGGGTCCGGGGTCTTGATGGTCACGTGCAGCAGCGCGCTGGCCGTCTCCTCGGTGTCCGCGTCCTCCCGGTCGGTGCGGGCCAGCGTCCACGTCAGACCGTCCGGGCCGAGCGCGCCCTCCAGCTGCCGCCGCACGAGGTCGGCCTTCGCCTCGACGTCCAGTCCGCTGAGGACGAACGTGGTGCCGTTGCGGAAACCGCCGATGCTGTTCAGGCACACCTTCAGCGTGTCCGGCGGTGGGCTGCCGCGCACCCCGGAGATCCGCACGCCACGCGCGTGCGGTTCCAGGGCGATGGTGTCGAAGTGGCTGACGACGTCCGGTCCGGGGTAGGCGGGGTCGCCGATCTCGTAGAGGAGCTGGGCCGTGACGGTGTCGACCGTGACCGCTCCCCCGGTGCCGTCGTGCTTGGTGATCACCGACGAGCCGTCGGCGTGCACCTCGGCGATCGGGAAGCCCGGCCGGTCGACGTCGATCGAGGTGAAGAACGAGTAGTTGCCGCCGGTCGCCTGGGTGCCGCACTCCAGCACGTGGCCCGCGACCGTCGCGCCGGCCAGCGCGTCCCAGTCGTCGCGCGCCCAGCCGAAGTGGGCCGCGGCCGGGCCGACCACGAGAGAGGCGTCGGTGACCCGGCCGGTCACCACGACGTCCGCGCCCGCCCGCACGCACTCGGCGATGCCCCACGCACCCAGGTAGGCGTTGGCGGTCAACGACTCCGGGAAGTCGGCCCGCAGGTCGTCGCCGGTGACGACGCCGATCTTCGCGCCCACCCCCAGCTCGTCGATGGCGGCGGCCAGCCCCAGCGGGTTCAGGCCGCCCGCGTTGGCGACGACCGTGACGCCGCGCTCGACGGCGAGACCGAGGCAGTCCTCCATCTGGCGCAGGAACGTCCTGGCGTAGCCCAGGTTCGCGTCCCTCATCCGGTCGCGGCCGAGGATGAGCATGGTCAGCTCGGCGAGGTAGTCGCCGGTGAGCACGTCGAGGTCGCCGCCCTCCAGCATCTCCCGCACGGCGCTGAGCCGGTCGCCGTAGAAGCCGGAGGCGTTGCCGATCCTGATCACGACCGCGCCCTCCCCCCACCGGGAGGCCCCGCGAACGCCTGGGCGATCGGCAGCCACTCCCGCGCCACCGGACCGACGGCCGTCACGTCCAGGTCGTCGCGGTGGCGGCGCTGGGTGACCAGCAGGCAGAAGTCCAGCGCCTGCCCCGTGACGCGGTTCTCCGCGTCCTCGGGGCCCCACGTCCACACGCCCCCGCCGGGTGCCGCCAGCTCGACCCGCACCGGGTCGGTGGGCGGCGCGAGGTTGTTCACCAGGAAGGCGAACGCGACCGTGCGGGCGCCGATGTGCGCCACGTGCCGCAGCCGGTCGGACGGCGCGCGGACCACGCCGAGCGCGTCGGCGACGTCCTGCCCGTGCGCCCACGTCTCCATCAGCCGGGCCGTCGCCATCGACGTCGCGCTCATCCGGGGGCCGAACCACACCAGCTTCTCGCCCGCGGGCACCTCGGCCAGCGCGGCGGACAGCTCGTCGCGGCCCGTTCGCCAGTGCGCCAGCAGGTCCGGGCGCTCCGCGCCCTCGGCGGCGGCCCGGTCCACCGTGCGCTCGTCGTACCCGGCCAGCCCGGCGGTGAACGCGTCGGGGTCGCGCACGGCCAGCAGCGACGCCCGGTCCGTCCACGCGAGGTGGGCGACCTGGTGGGCGATCGTCCAGCCCTCGGCCGGTGTCGGCACCGACCAGTCGTCCAGCGGGGCGACCAGGTCGTCCAGCTCACCGCTCTCGACGCGGAGGTCGTGGAGCACGTCCATGATCACGTTCAGCTCTCCTCAAGGGCGGCTTCGAGCATCGTCGCCCAGTGCCGGACGATGCCCTCACGGCGTTTGCGGTCGTCCGCGAGCTGGTTGGCCAGCGCCAGGCCGCGGACCAGGTCGAGGGTGATCTGCACGGCCTCGCGGACACCGGGCCGCGACTCGTCGAGGCCCAGCAGCTCCACCGCGAGCCGGTGCGTCTCGCGGCCGATCCTGGCCTGGAGCGGCAGCACGATCGTCTTCAGCTCCGGGTCGGTGCGCGCGGCGACCCACAGCTCCAGCGCGGCGGAGAACAGGTCGCTCGCGTAGAAGTCGGCGATCAGGCCGACCACCGCGACCGGGGCTCGGCCGACACCGATCGCGCGGGCCTTGAGCTGCTGCACGCTCTCCGCGCCGAGGTGCTCGACGGCCGCGGCGACCAGCTCGCCCCTGGTGCGGAAGTGGTGGAGCTGCGCGCCGCGGGACACGCCCGCGCGCTCGGCGACCAGGATCGTCGTGGTGCGCGACCAGCCCCGCTCGACCAGGCAGTCGACCGTGGCCTCCATGAGCTTGCGCCTGGTCTCCCGGCTGCGATCGGCCTGCCGCTGCCTCGCCTCGACCACCATGCCGCCGAGTCTGGCGGCCCACTAACAAACAGTCAAGCCTGATTGTTAGTGGGCACTCCGCGCCGGGGTGGTCCGTCCGCGACGAGGGGTGCGGACCCCCGCAGGTCGTGCGGATCCCCGCAGGTGGGCCGGTGGCGTAAGGAGGTAGCGACTGACCCGACCGTACGCACTTCGGTGAATTCTCGATGCGCCCCCTTTCGCTCACCGTGATCGACCGCTAACTCTTGGACGCCGTTCCCCCCTGCCCGGTGATCTACGGAGAACCAATGCGAGCGTTCCGCGCCATCGTCTTGTCAACCCTGGCCGCCCTGTCCCTGCTGGTGGGAACCACGTCCGCCGCGTCGGCCGCCCCCGCCGCGATCGGCAAGTACGTGGCACTCGGGGACTCCTACGCCGTCGGCGTGGGAACGTACGGTTACGACGACCCCAACGACCCGTGTCGCCGGGGGCCGTTCGCCTACCCCCGGCTCTGGGCCGCGGCCCACCCCTCGACCGCGTTCGTCGAGGCGTCGTGCTCCGGCGCCGAGACCGCCGACGTGCTCACCTCGCAACTCCCGCTCGTCACGCCGGACACCTCGCTGGTGACGATCCAGGTCGGCGGCAACGACGCCGGCTTCGTCGACGTGCTCGTCGGCTGCACGTTCGGGTCCGACGCGGACTGCGTCGCCCGCACCCAGGCCGCGAGCCAGGTCGTGCGCACGACCGTCGCGCCCGCCCTCCAGAAGACCTACGCCGCCGTGCGGGCCAACGCCCCCTCGGCACGCGTCGTCGTCATCGGCTACCCGCGCATCTACAAGCCGGGCGGCACGTGCTTCGGCCAGTTGAGCGCACCCAAGCAGGCCGCGATCAACGCCTCGGCCGACGTGCTGGCGAGCGTGACGGCGGCGCAGGCCTCCGCCGCGGGCTTCACGTTCCTCGACGCCCGGGCGACGTTCAGCGGTCACGAGATCTGCACGTCCGACTGGTACCTGACCGCGCTCGAAATCTTCAAGCTCAACGAGTCCTTCCACCCGAACAAAAAGGGTCACCAGCTCGGGTACTTCGCACCCCTGAACGCCATTACCGGCTAATCCGTCCGGCCACGAAATACCCCTTGGACCATTGTGTCCGAGGGGTATTCGCCATGCTCCGACCAGGACGTGACGATCACGCGTCCAATTCGTGTCAAACAGACAAAACACCAGTTCAAGCCACCTATCGTGTTACGGGAAGAGAATTAACATGTGAGCGGGATTGCAAGTTTTCAGGCCGCAAACGCATTGACCTGAACGAACCGGACCGCTTAACTCCGAGTAGTCCCTGTCACTCTTTCGAGTGTTACTGGAGTGAGAATGCGCGGGTTGATACACGGAAGCGGCACGGACGATCTGGTGATCGCGCTGAACCCGTTCTCGGCGACCTCCCCGAGGATGACGGCCGCCGCGGCGCGCGCCGGGGCGCTCGGTGTGCTGGACCTCGGCGCGGGTGACCGGAAGGCCCGGTCGGCGCTCGCCAGGACCGCCAGGTGGGCCGGTGGGGCGTTCGGCGTGCGGTTCACCGCCGGCTGCCCGCTGCGGGCCCCCGACCTGCCCGAGCAGGTGACCACGGCCGTGCTGGCGCTCGACGCCGACCTGGTCCCCGCCGACCTGCCCGGCCTGCGGGTGCTGGTCGAGGTGACCTCGCGGGAGCAGGCCCACGACGCCGTCCTGGCCGGTGCGCACGGCGTCATCGCCCGCGGCTGCGAGAGCGGTGGCCGCGTCGGCGACCTGGCGACCTTCGTCCTGCTGCAACAGCTCCTGGCCGACCTGGACGTGCCGGTGTGGGCCGCGGGCGGCATCGGGCCGAACACGGCCGCCGCCGCGGTGGCCGGTGGCGCCGCGGGCGTCGTGCTGGACGTCGGGCTCGCGCTGCTCGCCGAGTCGGAGCTGCCCGCCGACGTGACCGGTCCGCTGGCCACGATGGACGGTTCCGAGACGACCGTCGTGCACGGGCACCGCGTGCTGCTCCGCAGGGGCCCCGGAGCCCAGGCCCCGCCGGACCTCGCCGCGCTGTCGGGTCCGCTCGACGGCCGCTTCCCGCCCGTCGGGCAGGACGGCTTCCTCGCCGCCGTCTTCCGCGACCGCTGGGGCACCGTCGGCGCGGCGGTCCGCGGCGTGCGCGACGCCGTGGTCTCCGCGCTCGCCGACGGCGCCGCCGCGCTCGGCCCCGACTCCCCCGGCGCGCGCTCGCTGGGCACCGCCCTGCCGATCGCGCAGGGCCCGATGACCAGGGTCAGCGACCAGCCCGCGTTCGCCTCGGCCGTGGCCGACGGCGGTGGCCTGCCGTTCATCGCGCTGGCGCTGTCGACCGGCGAGCAGACCCGCGAGGTGCTGACCAGGACGCGCGACCAGCTCGGCGGCTCCCCCTGGGGCGTCGGCGTCCTCGGTTTCGCCGCCGAGGACGTCAAGAACGCCCAGCTCGACGTGATCCGCGAACTGCGGCCGACGCACGCGATCATCGCGGGCGGCCGTCCGGCGCAGGCGGCGGCGCTGGACGAGGTCGGCGTCACCACGTTCCTGCACGTGCCGTCGCCCGGTCTGCTGCGGCAGTTCCTCGCGGCCGGGGCGCGGCGGTTCGTGTTCGAGGGAGCCGAGTGCGGCGGGCACGTGGGGCCGCGCAACAGCTTCCCGCTCTGGGAGGCGCAGCTGGCCGTGCTCGCCGAGCACCCCGCCGACGACGTCCACGTGCTGTTCGCGGGCGGCATCCACGACGAGCGGTCGGCCGCGATGGTGGCCGCGCTCGCCGCACCGCTGACCAGCCGCGGCGGCTCGATCGGCGTGCTGATGGGCACGGCGTACCTGTTCACCGAGGAGGCCGTGCGGGCCGGGGCCGTCCAGCCGCTGTTCCAGCGGCAGGTCGTGGCCGCCGAGCGGACCGAGCTGCTGGAGACCGCGCCCGGCCACGCGACCCGGTGCGTCAGCAGCCCGTTCACCGACGAGTACGCCGCCGTGAAGCAGGAGCTGCGCGACCGCGCCGTGCCCGACCGCGAGGCGTGGGAGCGGCTGGAGCGGCTCAACGTCGGCAGGCTCCGCCTGGCCAGCAAGGGGATCGAGCGGATCGGCGACGTGCTGTCCGAAGTGGACGAGGCACGCCAGCTCGACGAGGGCATGTTCATGGCCGGTGACGTGGCCGTGCTGCGGTCCGAGGTCACGACGATCGCCGCGCTGCACGAGAGCGTCACCGGCGGGGCGGCGTCGTTCGCCGCGCTGCGGGCCGCCGAACTCGGCCTGGTGGCACCGGGGCTGGACCTGCCCGTGCCCGAGCCGCTGGACATCGCGGTCGTCGGCATGGCCTGCATGTTCCCGCAGGCTCCCGACCTGCCGTCGTTCTGGGCGAACGTGCTGTCCGGCGCGGACGCCGTGACCGAGGTCCCCGCCGTCCGCTGGGACCCGGCCGTCTACTACTCCCCCGACGGCGACGGCGACCGCACCCCGTCGCGCTGGGGCGGGTTCCTGCCCGAGATCCCGTTCGACCCGTTGAAGTACGGCATCCCGCCGACGTCGCTGGCGAGCATCGAGCCGGTGCAGCTGCTGGCGCTGGAGGCGGCGTCGCGGGCGCTGGCCGACGCCGGGTACGCCGACCGGCCGTTCGACCGGTCCCGCACGTCCGTGGTGTTCGGCGCGGAGGCGGGCAGCGACCTGTCCAACGCCATGACCCTGCGCACGGTGCTGCCGAGCTACTTCGGCGACGTGCCCGCGGGTCTGCGCGACCAGCTCCCGACGCTGACCGAGGACTCGTTCCCCGGTGTGCTCGCCAACGTGATCGCGGGCCGGATCGCCAACCGGCTCGACCTCGGCGGCGCCAACTACACCGTGGACGCGGCCTGCGCGTCGTCGCTGGCGGCGGTGGACGTGGCCTGCAAGGAACTCACGAGCGGCACCAGCGACGTCGTGCTGTGCGGTGGCGCTGACCTGCACAACGGCATCAACGACTACCTGCTCTTCTCCTCGGTGCACGCGCTGTCGCCGACCGGCCGCTGCGCCACGTTCGACAGCTCGGCCGACGGCATCGCGCTCGGCGAGGGCGTGGCGTGCGTGGTGCTCAAGCGCCTCGCCGACGCCGAACGCGACGGCGACCGGGTCTACGCGGTGATCAAGGGCGTCGGCAGCGCGAGCGACGGCCGGTCGCTCGGCCTCACCGCTCCCCGGCCGGAGGGCCAGCGCAACGCCCTGGAGCGGGCCTACCGCAACGCGGGCATCTCGCCGTCCGAGGTCGGGCTGGTCGAGGCGCACGGCACCGGGACGGTCGTCGGCGACCGCACCGAGCTGGCCACGCTCACCGACGTGTTCGTCGAGGCGGGCGCGGGTGTCGGCGGCTGCGCCGTCGGCTCGGTCAAGTCGCAGATCGGCCACACCAAGTGCGCCGCCGGGCTCGCCGGACTGATCAAGACCTCGTTGGCGCTGCACACGGGCGTCCAGCCACCGACGCTGCACGTGAGCAGGCCGAACTCCGCGTGGGTCGCGGACACCAGCCCGTTCACCTTCCACGCCGCGCCGAGGCCGTGGGCGGCCGAGCCCGCCGACCGGGTCGCCGGGGTGAGCGCGTTCGGGTTCGGCGGCACGAACTTCCACGTGGTGCTGCGCGGCCACGACGGCGCTCCGCCGCCCGCGCACGGGCTGGACGAGTGGCCCGCCGAGCTGTTCACGTTCCGCGGCGAGGGCGCGGTGCGGGCCGCCGAGGAGCTGCTGGAACTGGTCGACGCGGGCGGGTGGCGGCTGCGCGACTACGCGGCGAGCGCCGCCGCGCGCGCGGACCTGGCAGGCGGCGAGGTGCGGTTCGCGGTCGTGGCGTCCGATGTGGACGACCTGGCCGGGAAGCTGCGCCGGGCGCTCGCGGGCGAGGACGCGCCGTCCGAGGGGATCTTCCAGGCCTCCGGCGTGTCCGGCGAGGTCGCGTTCCTGTTCCCCGGTCAGGGCAGCCAGCGGCCCGGCATGTTCGCCGAGCTGTTCGTCGCGTTCCCGGAGTTGCAGCGGCACCTCCAGGTCGGCGCTCGGTGGGCCGACGTCCTGCACCCGCCGACGGCGTTCGACGCCGAGGAGCGGGCGGCGCAGCAGGCCAGGCTGACCGACACCAGGGTCGCCCAGCCCGCGCTGGGGATCGTCGGACTGGCCGCGCACGACCTGCTGGCGATGGCGGGCGTCGAGCCGGACATGCTGGCGGGCCACAGCTTCGGCGAGCTCGTCGCGCTGGCCGCGGCGGGCGCGCTGCCCGCGGAATCCCTGCTCGCGCTGAGCGCCGCGAGAGCTGAATCGATCCTCGCCGCGACCGGCGCCGATCCGGGCGCGATGGCGGCCGTGACCGCGCCCGCCGCGGACTTCGAGGCGCTGCTGCCCCCGTCGGTCGTGGTGGCCAACCACAACTCGCCCGCGCAGACCGTGGTCTCCGGTCCGACCGCCGACGTCGAGGCGGCGGTGGAGTCGTTGCGCGCGAACGGGTTCAGCGCCAAGCGGATCAAGGTCGCGTGCGCGTTCCACAGCCCGCTGGTCGCCTCGGCCGGCGAGGCGTTCGCCGAGGCGCTGACCGACGTGCGCGCGCCGGAGCTGCCGGTGTGGTCGAACCGGACCGCGGCGGTCTACCCCGAGGACGTGCGCGCGGAACTGGCCGCGCAGATCGGGTCGCCGGTGCGGTTCGCCGACCAGGTCGAGGCCATGTACGCCCACGGGGCGCGGGTGTTCGTGGAGGCCGGGCCGGGGTCGGTGCTGTCCGGCCTGGTGTCCGCGACCCTCGGCGACCGGCCGCACCGGACCGTCGGTCTGGAGTCGCACGGGCAGGGCCTGCGCGGTTTCCTCTGCGCGCTCGCGCGGCTCGCCGTGGCGGGCGTCGCCCCGCGCACCTCGTGGCTGCACCGCGGACGCGACTCGGTCGACGCCTCCGCGCCCCGCACGACCCGTCCGGCGGGCTGGACCGTCGACGGCCACCTCGTCCGCACGGCCGCGGGCGTCATCCCGACGGGCGCGCTGCGTCCGGCCGAACGCGTTCAGGAGATCCCCATGGCGGCCCACGGCGGCGGCGGTTCCGACGAGGCGCTGATCGCGGAGTTCCTCCGCGGCAGCCGCGAGATGATCGCCGCGCAGCGGGACGTCCTCCTCGGCTACCTCGGCGCGTCCGACCGGGTTCCGGTCCAGCGCGCTCCCCAGCCGCAGCCGGTCGTGCTCCAGCCCGTCGTCGTCGAGCACGCCCCGGTGGCCGTCGCCCCGACGAGCGTCCTGGAGTCGGTGCTGGCGATCATCGCGGAGCGCACGGGCTACCCGATCGACATGATCGAGCCGGACCTGGACCTGGAGGCCGACCTCAGCGTCGACTCCATCAAGCGCACCGAGATCGCAGGCGAACTCGCCATCCGACTCGGCGTCACCGCCGACCTCGACCAGCTCTCCCGAGCCCGCACCGCCGCCGCCATCACCGCACTGCTGGGCGGAGGCGGAGCGCCCGCGCCGAAGGCGGTCGCGCCCGCCGGGGCCGAGGCGGTGGTGATCGCCCCGCGGCGGCTGGTGATGACGGAGTTCGCTCTGCCGGCGGCGGTCGCTCCGGAGTCGTTGGCGGGACAGCGGTTCCTGCTCGTCGGTGACGGCGGGGAACTCGCCGCGACGCTGGTGGGCCTCGGCGCCGAGGTCACCCGCGACCCGGCCGAGCGGGTCGACGGCGTCTTCCACCTCGACCGCGACACCGAACTGCCGGAGGCGTTCCCGCTGCTGCGGGACCTGCTGGCGGGCGGTCCTCGCCACCTGGTCGTCGTGGGCGGCGGTGACGGGCTGCGCGGGTTCACCCGCAGCGCGGCCAGGGAGTACCCGGACACGGCGGTGAAGGTGGTGGAGTTCGACGGCGAGGTCCTGCCGGACGCGCTGGTCGCCGAACTCGGCGCCACCGACGGCGAGGCCGTCGTGCGGATCACCGACGCGGGCCGGGTCGGGCTGCGGATGGTCGAGACCGACCTGGGGCTGCTCGGCAGCTCCGGCGCGGGCCCGGCGGGCGACGGTGCCGCCGAGGCGCTGGCCATCGGGCTGGACCGCGACTCCGTGGTGCTGCTGGTGGGGGGCGCGAAGGGCATCACGGCCCGGTTCGCGGCCACGCTGGCGAGCGCGAGCCGGTGCCGGATCGAGCTGGTGGGCCGCACGGCGCCGCCTGCCGAGGACGAGCCGCCCGCCATCGCCGCGGCGGCCGACCCCGCCGCCCTGCGCGCCGCGCTGATCGCGGGCGGACTGCGGGTCCCGGCCGAGATCGAACGGGAGATCGGGCGGATCGAGGCCGTGCGGGAGGTGCGCGACACCGTCCGGCGGCTGACCGAGCTGGGCAGCGCGGTCCGCTACCGCTCCGTGGACACGCGCGACGTCGAGGCCGTGCACCGCGCGGTCAAGGAGATCCACACCGAGCACGGCAGGCTGGACGGCGTCGTGTACGCGGCCGGGGTCATCGAGGACAGGCTGATCGCGGAGAAGACCGCGGAGTCGTTCGGCCGGGTGTTCGGCACCAAGGTCGACGGCGCCAGGACGGTGCTCGACGCCGTGGACGACCTGCCGAACGGGCCGCGGTTCGCGGTGTTCTTCGGCAGCATCGCCGCCGTGCTGGGCAACCGCGGCCAGTCCGACTACGCCGCCGCGAACGACGCCCTGGAATCGGTGGCGCGCCGGTGCTCCTACCGCGCGCTGACCGTCCACTGGGGACCGTGGGCGCCGACCGGGGTCAACAACGGCATGGTGACGCCGGAGCTGATGCGGTCCTACGCCAAGCGCGGCATCAAGCTGATCGACCCGGAGGAGGGCGCGCTCAGCCTGCTGCGCGAACTCGCCTGGGGCCCGGAGGAGCTGGACTCGGTGGTCTACACGGCATCGGGCTGGTGACGGCGATGAGCACCCCCGTCGCCATCGTCGGCATGTCGGTGCTGCTGCCCGGTGCCCCCGACCTGGACACGTACTGGCGCAACATCACCGGTGGCGTGGACGCGATCACCGAGGTCCCCGCGGGCCGCTGGGACGCCGACTACTACGAGCCGGACCTGGAGCGCCGGGCCGACCGGGTCTACTGCCGCCGCGGCGGTTTCGTGGACCCGCTGGCCGAGGTCGACGTCGTGAGCTTCGGCATCATGCCGAACTCCGTCGCGGGCACCGAACCCGACCAGCTGATCGCCCTGCACGTCGCGGCGGCGGCCATCGCGGACGCGGGCGGCGACGCCCGGCTGCCGGTCGACCGCGAACGGGTCGGCGTGGTGCTCGGGCGCGGCGGCTACCTCACGCCCGCGCTGGCCCGGCTGGACCAGCGGGTCCGGACCGCGCGGCAGCTCGTGCGCACGCTCGGCCAGCTCATGCCGGAGCTGGGCGACGAGAAGCTGGAGCAGGTGCGGCAGGCGTTCAGCGACCAGCTCGGGCCGGACTCGCCCGAGTCGGCCATCGGGCTGGTGCCGAACCTCGCCGCGTCACGGGTCGCGAACCGGCTGGACCTGCGCGGCCCCGCCTACACCGTGGACGCGGCCTGCGCGTCGTCGCTGGTCGCGGTCGACCACGCCGTGCGCGAACTCGCCGACCGGCGCTGCGACGTCGTGCTCGCGGGCGGCGTGCACCACTGCCACGACATCACGCTGTGGAGCGTCTTCACGCAGCTCGGCGCGCTGTCGCCGAGCCAGCGCATCAGGCCGTTCCACCGGGGTGCGGACGGCGTGCTGATCGGCGAGGGCACGGGCGTGGTGGTGCTGAAGCGCCTCGCCGACGCCGAGCGCGACGGCGACCGGGTGTACGCGGTGATCACCGGGACCGGCGTGGCCAGCGACGGCCGGACCGCGTCGCTGGTCAACCCGGACACCGGCGGCCAGGTGCGCGCGATCCGGCAGGCGTGGCTGGCGGCGGGCACCGATCCGACCGAGCCGGGCTCGATCGGCCTGCTGGAGGCCCACGGCACGGCCACCCCCGCCGGTGACGCGGCCGAACTCGCCACGCTGGCCGAGGTGTTCGGGCCCGCCTCCGCGACCGACCGGCCGGTGATCGGCTCGGTCAAGTCCATGATCGGCCACACCATGCCGGCCGCGGGCGTGGCGGCGCTGGTGAAGGCCGCCCTGGCCGTGCACCACGGCGTCCTGCCGCCCACCCTGCACTGCGACGACCCGAACCCGGCGCTGGCGGACACCCGGTTCCGGCCGATCGCCGAGGTGCGGCCGTGGACCGGCGAGGTGCGGCGGGCGGGCGTGAACGCGTTCGGGTTCGGCGGGATCAACGCGCACGTCGTGCTGGAGCAGGCGCCGACGAGCAGGCCGGGACCGGCGGCGGTGCGGGAGCCCGAGCGGGTGCTGCGGCTGTCCGCCGCGTCCCCCGGCCACCTGGCCGCGCTGCTGGACACCGACGACGCGACCGTGCTCGCCGCGAGCCTGGACGAGCGCGAGGCCGCGACCGGGCCGACCCGGCTCGGGATCGTCGACCCCACGCCGAAGCGGCTCGCCCTGGCGCGCAAGGCCGTGGCCAAGGGCGCGGGCTGGCGCGGTCGCAACGACGTGTGGTTCGCGCCGACGCCCCTGCTGGGCGACGGCGGCGGCAAGCTCGCGTTCGTCTTCCCCGGCCTGGAGGCGGAGTTCGCGCCGTCCGTGGACGCGCTCGCCCGCCGGTTCGGGCTCGACTGGCGCTCCGAGGCGCTCGTCGGCGACGTCGGCAGGCACGGCACGGGCGTGTTCCAGCTCGGCAGGCTCCTGGACACCGTGCTGCGGGGGCTCGGCGTGCGACCGGACGGCGTCGCGGGGCACAGCGTCGGCGAGTGGACCGCCATGGCCGCCGGGGGGATCCACTCCGCGCACCAGGTGGACGCGTTCCTCAGCGCGTTCGACCCGGACGCGCTGCGCGTGCCCGGACTGGCGTTCGCTGTGCTCGGCGCCCCGGCCGACCGGGTGCGGGCGGCGCTGGCGAACCAGGACGAGGTCGTGCTGTCCCACGACAACGCGCCGAGCCAGTCGATGGTGTGCGGGCCGTCGGAGGCGGTGGAGGCCCTGGTGTCGACGTTCCGCGCCGACGGCGTGATCAGCCAGGTGCTGCCGTTCCAGTCCGGTTTCCACACGCCGATGCTCACGCCGTACCTCGGGCCGATCCAGCGGGCCGCGGAGACCTACGACATCAACCCGGCGCGGGTGCCGGTGTGGTCGGCCACGACCGCGAGCGAGTTCCCGACCGACCCGGACGACGTGCGCGACCTGTTCGTGCGGCACCTGCTGGAGCCCGTGCGGTTCCGGCCGATGGTCGAGGCCATGCACGCCGCCGGGTTCCGCGCGTTCGTGCAGCTCGGCGTCGGCCAGACCGGCTCGCTGATCACGGACACGCTCCAGGGCCACGACACCCTCGTCGTGTCCGCGCACTCCCCGCACCGCGACGGTGTCGACCAGGTGCGCCGGGTCGTGACCGCGCTGTGGGTGGACGGTGCCGAGCCGGACGTCCGACCGCTGCTGCCCGAGTCGGCCCGCCGCCGCCGGGCTCCGGTCCGGCTCGACCTCGGTGGAGCGCTGATCACCCTGGACGAGCACACGCGCCTGCGGATGCCGGGCCAGGCGTCCGCCCTGGACGGTCTGGTCGACGGCTCGCCGCTCGCGGCCGAGTTGTCGTTGCTGCTCAAGGACACCGCCGACGTGGCGGCCGAGCTGCTCACGCGGCGCGGGCCCACCCCCGTCCCCCCGCCCCGACGGCTCGACGGCGTGCTGCGGGTGTCGGTCGACACCATGCCGTACCTGCTGGACCACTGCTTCTTCCAGCAGCGCCCCGGCTGGCCCGACCACGTCGACCGGTGGCCGGTCGTCCCTGCCACGACCGTGATCGGCCACCTGATGGCGTTCGCGGAGCAGGCCGCACCCGGCAGGCGGGCCGTCGCGGTGCACGACGTGCGGCTCAGCCAGTGGATCACGGCCATCCCGGCGGTCGACGTGCCGGTCAGCGTCGTGCCCGCGGGCGACGACCGGGTGCTGGCCGCGCTGGGCGGCTACTCCCGCGCCGTGGTCGAACTGGCGGCGGGGTTCCCGGCGCCCGCGGCGGAGCCCTGGACGTTCACCGACGAGCGGACGCCCGACCTGACCGCGCGCGAGCTGTACGACGAGCGCTGGATGTTCCACGGTCCCCGGTTCCAGGGGGTCGAGGAGCTGACGGCCATCGGCCCGCGGCACGTGCGCGCCAGGCTGGTCACGCCCGCCGCGCCCGGCGCGCTGCTGGACAACGTCGGCCAGGTGCTCGGCTACTGGATCATGGCGTCGCTGCCGGACCGCACCACGGTGTTCCCCGTCGCGATCCACCGCATCCGCTTCCACGGCGACCACCCGGCCGCCGGTGAGGAGCTGGAGTGCCTGGTGCGCATCACGTCCGTCACCGACGGCGCCCTGACGGCGGACATGCAGCTCGTGCACCGCGGACGCGTGTGGGCGGAGTTCGACGGGTGGTCCGACCGCCGGTTCGACAGCGACCCGAACATCCGCGCCAACGACCGCGCCCCCGGCCGCCACACGCTGTCCACCGTGGAGGACGGCGGCTGGACGCGCGTGCACGAGCGCTGGCCGGACCTGGCGACCCGCGAGCTGATCATGCGCAACCAGCTCGGGAGCGCGGAGCGCGAGCAGTACGACCAGCAGTCGCCGCGCGCCAAGCGGCAGTGGCTGCTGGGCCGGATCGCGGCCAAGGACGCCGTGCGGCGGTGGATGTGGGAGCACGGCGCGGGCGAGGTGTTCCCGGCCGAACTCCTGCTGCGGGACGGCGAGGTCGTCGGCGTGCACGGGCGGGAGGCGCCCGCGCTGACGGTGTCGGTGGCCCACCACGGGGAACTGGGCGTCGCCATCGCGGGACGTGGTCGGTGCGGCATCGCCGTCGAGCCCGCCGACGACCCGGATGCCGTGTCGAAGGCCGGTGAGGCCGCCCTGGCCGCGGCGTTCGGAGGAGGACCCGCGCCGTCGGAGGTGCGGTGGGCGCGGATCGGCAACCCGCCGGGTCTGCCGAGCAGGGAGTACGTCGTGGCCTGGACGGCCGAAGACGAACAGGAGATGAGCACATGAGCGTCGACACCACCGCCCCGGTCACCGAGGACGCGGTACTGGCCGAGATCTCCGGGATGCTGCGGGTCCTGCTCGACGAGTACGGCCTCGACGACGTCGAGATCACCCTGGACACCAGGTTCCACGAGGACCTGGAGCTGGAGAGCATCGACCTCGTGTCGCTGTCCGCCGACCTCAGGGAGCGCTACGGGAACCAGGTCAACTTCGCCGAGTTCATCGCGGGCTTCGACCTGGAGGAGATCATCGCGATGACCGTCGGCCAGCTGGTCGACCACGTCGTGGTGTCGCTGCGCGAAGCGGCCCGCGGATGACGAAGATCCTCGCGGGCGACCTCGACACGCACGTGCAGCGCCTGCCGCCGACGATCCCGGTCGACGGCGAGGCACCCGTCGTGGTGTTCATCCACGGCCTGCTCACCGACAGCCTGGCGAGCTACTACTTCACCCTCGGTCCGGCGTTCGCCGCGGCGGGCGTCGACGTGGTGATGTACGACCTGCGCGGGCACGGCAAGTCCGGCAGGCCCGCGACCGGGTACCAGCTGGAGCGGTTCGTCGCCGACCTGGTGTCGCTGCTGGACGCCATGGACATCACCCGGCCGGTGCACCTGGTCGGCAACTCCTTCGGCGGCAGCATCGCGTTCGGCCTCGCCGCGGCGCACCCGGAGCGGGTCGCCACGGTGATCGCCATCGAGGCCGAGCCGCCGGTGCGGGCGTGGACCGTGCGGATGGCCGAGGGCCTGGACCTGGCCAAGTCGCAGCTCACCCAGGACGAGGTGATCGACTGGATCGCGGTCAACAACGGCAGGCACACCGCCCGGCTGTCGCGGGCCGCGGGCAGGCTCCTCCAGATCACGTCGATGCTGGAGGACATCCCGGTCAGCGACACGATCTCCGACGACCTGTCGGCGATCCGCTGCCCGGTGCTCGCGATCTTCGGCGCGGACTCGGGGCTGTCGCGGCAGGTGCCGTACTTCGAGTCGTACCTGGCGTCGTGCCGCACGGTCGTGCTGCCCGACCAGGGCCACTCGGTGCTGATCGAGCGCACGGACGAGACCCGCGACGCGATCCTGGGCTGGGTGCGCGACCACGCGTTGGGCCGCGTCGGGTGAGCCGGTTCCTCTTCGTGGTGCCGCCGCTGGTCGGGCACGTCAACCCGACCGTCGGGGTGGCCGCGGAACTGGTGGCGCGGGGCCACGAGGTCGCCTGGGCCGGGCACCACGACGCGATCGGGAAGCTCGTCGGCCCCGACGCGCGGGTGTTCGGCTGCGCGTCGCCGGAGCTGGTGCCCCGGAGCGCGGACCTGACCGGTCCGGCCGCGTTCCGGTTCCTGTGGCAGGAGTTCCTGCTGCCGCTGGGCGAGGCCATGCAACCCGGTGTCCGCACGGCGATCAGGGCGTTCCGGCCGGACGTCGTGGTCGCCGACCAGCAGGCCGTCGCGGGCGGGCTGGTCGCCGAGGACCTCGGCCTGCCGTGGATCACCTCCGCCACGACGTCCGCCGAACTCGTGGACCCGCTGTCGGGCATGCCGAAGGTGAAGACCTGGCTGGCCGAGCGGATCGACGCCCTGCGCGGCGGGACCGGCGGACCGGACCCGAGGCTGTCGCCGCACGGCATCCTCGCGTTCACCACGCGGGAGCTGCTCGGCGAGGTCGACCTCCCGCACGACGACGTGTGGCTGGTCGGCCCCTCGATCGTGCCCCGACCGTCCACGGCGGACTTCCCGTGGGAGTGGCTGTCCCGTGAGAAGCCCACCGTGCTGGTCACCCTGGGCACGGCCAACGCCGACGCGGGCCACCGCTTCCTCGCCCACGCCGCGCAGGCGGTGGCGCGCCTGGACGTGCGGGCCGTGCTGGTCGACCCGGACGGCTCGCTGACCGAGGTCGGCGACGACGTCCTGGTGCGCGGGCACGTCCCGCAGCTCGACCTGCTCCCCCACGTCGACGCCGTGGTCTGCCACGCGGGCCACAACACGGTGTGCGAGGCCCTCTGGCACGGCGTTCCCCTGGTCGTCGCCCCGATCCGCGACGACCAGCCCATCGTCGCGGGCCAGGTGGTCGACGCGGGCGCGGGCGTGCGGGTGCGCTTCTCCCGCGCCACCGCGACCCACCTGTCCGACGCCGTCACGGCCGTGCTCGACGAGGCGAACGGCCACCGCGAGGCCGCCGCGCTGGTCGGCGACTCGTTCCGCGCGGCGGGCGGCGCGACCCGCGCCGCCGACCACCTCGAGAAGGTGTGAGGACCCCGATGTCCGGATCTTTCAGCACGCTGCTGTCGTACGCGAGGCCGCACCGCGCGGTCCTGCTGTCCACGCTGGCGCTGACCCTGCTGGCCAGCGCGTGCGGCCTCGCCCAACCGCTGGTGGCGCAGGACGTGCTGACCGCGCTGGGCAGCGGCGGGAGCGTGGCGGGCCCGATCGCGGTGCTGACCGCGCTGCTGCTCGCGGGCGCCGCGCTGACCGGCGGGACGGCGTGGCTCCAGCAGCGCACGTCGGAGAGCGTCGTCCGCGACGTCCGGCGCGGCCTGGTGTTCCGCCTGATCCGCCTCCGCGTGCCCGAGCTGGACCGGCGGCCCCCCGGCGACCTGATCGCCAGGGTCACCTCCGACAGCACCCTGCTCCAGAGCGCGGCCACCGAGGGCCTGATCCTGGTGGTCAACGGGGCGCTGACGCTGGTCGGCGCGATCGTGCTGATGGGCACCCTGCACCTCGGCCTGCTGGGCGTGACGCTGCTGGTCCTCCTCGCGGTGGCCGCGGTCCTGACCCTCGTGCTGCCCCGCATCCGCGAGGCCGTGGCGCGGGCGCAGGAGTCGGTCGGCGCGATCGGCGCCACCCTGGACCGCACGCTGGGCGCCGCGAGGACCGTGAAGGCCAACGGCGCCGAGGACCGCGAGACCGCACGCGCCGAGGAGGCGGTGGAGCACGCCTACCGGGCCGGGCTCGTCGGCGCGCGCTACTCGGCCGTGGTCAGCGTCGTCTCCGGCGTGTCCATCCAGGGCGCCTTCCTGGCCGTGCTCGGCTTCGGCGGGATGCTGGTCGCGTCCGGCGACCTCTCGGTGGCGTCGCTGATCGCGTTCCTCCTCTACGTGTTCTTCCTGGCCGGGCCCATCGCCTCGCTGGTGGGCGGTGCCAGCAAGATGCAGCAGGGGCTGGGCGCGGTGGGCCGCATCGAGGAGGTCCGCGACATGCCGGTCGAGGACGACGTGGCGGCGCTCGTGGCGCTCCCCGACGGCCTGCCCCCGCCCGCGATCGAACTCCGCGACGTCCACTTCACCTACCCCGGCCGCACCCCGGCGCTGAAGGGCGTTTCCTTCACCGTCCCCGGCGGCACTCAGACGGCACTGGTCGGCCTGTCCGGCGCGGGCAAGACGACCATGTTCGCGCTGCTCCAGCGCTTCTACGACCCGGCGGCGGGCTCGGTCCTCATCGACGGCGTGGACGTCTCCTCGATGACCCGCGCCGAGGTCCGCCGCCGCATCGCCTACGTGGAGCAGGACGCCCCCGCGATGGCGGGCACGATCCGCGACAACCTCCTCTACGCCGCCCCGGCGGCCACCGACGACGAGATCACCGAGGCGCTGCGCGTGACCTGCCTCGACCGCCTGGTGGACGGTCTGGAGCTGGGCCTGGACACCTCCGTGGGCCCGCGCGGCGTGACCCTGTCCGGGGGTGAGCGCCAACGGCTCGCCATCGCCAGGGCGTTGCTGCGCAAGCCGCAGGTGCTGCTCCTGGACGAGGCCACGGCCCAGCTGGACGCCCGCAACGAGCAGGCGCTGCGGGACGCCGTGACCCGTGCCGCGCGGCGGTGCACGGTGGTGCTGATCGCGCACCGGCTGTCCACGGTGACGGAGGTGGACCAGATCGTCGTGCTGGAGCACGGACTGGTGCGGGCGAGGGGCACGCACCGCTCCCTGGTCGACGACGACGACCTGTACCGCGAACTGGCGTCGACCCAACTCCTTGCCGATGCCATGGAATAGTCGGGTGCGTGCCGGTGCGCAAACCGCTCGTGCTCGCCATCTGCTGCATGAGCCTGTTCATCGTCGGGTTGGACGCGACGATCGTGAACCTCGCGCTGCCCTCGATCCGCCGCGAGCTGGGCGCGTCGGTGACCGGTCTCCAGTGGACGGTCGACGCGTACACGCTGGTGCTGGCGGCGCTGCTCGTGCTGTCCGGCTCGACGGCCGACCGGCTCGGCAGGCGCCGCACGTTCCAGGCCGGGCTGGTCCTCTTCAGCGTCGGCTCGCTGCTGTGCAGCATCGCGCCGTCCGTCGGGCTGCTCGTCGTGTTCCGGATGGTCCAGGCCGCGGGCGGCTCGATGCTCAACCCGGTGGCCATGTCGATCATCACGAACACCTTCACCGAGAAGCGCGAACGCGCCAGGGCCATCGGCGTCTGGGGTGGCGTGGTCGGCCTCAGCATGGCGGCGGGCCCGCTCGTGGGCGGTGCACTGGTCGAGACGATCGGCTGGCGCTCGATCTTCTGGCTCAACGTCCCGGTCGGCGTGCTGGCGGTCGTGCTGACCGCGCTGTTCGTCCCCGAGTCGAAGGCGGCCAGGCCGCGCAGGCTCGACCCGGTCGGGCAGGTGCTGGTCGTCCTGGTCCTCGCGGGCACCGTCTTCGGCATCATCGAGGGGCCGGGCGAGGGGTGGACGTCGCCGCTCATCATCGGCTGCTTCGTCGTCGCGGCGCTCGCGCTGGTGGGCCTGCTGCGCTACGAGCCGCGGCGGGAGGACCCGCTGCTGGACCTGCGCTTCTTCCGCAGCATCCCGTTCTCCGGGGCCACGGTCATCGCGGTCTGCGCGTTCGCCGCCCTGGGCGGGTTCCTCTTCCTGAACAGCATCTACCTCCAGGAGACGCGCGGGTTCTCCGCGCTCCACGCGGGCCTGCTCACCCTGCCGATGGCCGCCACGACCGCGGTGTTCGCCCCGTTGTCGGGCCGCATCGTCGGCGCCTGGGGGGCGAGGGTGCCGCTGCTGATCGCGGGCACCGGCCTGACCACCGCGGGCGTGCTGCTGACCACCACCACGCCCACGTCGTCCCTCGCGTTGCTGGTCGTCGCCTACGCGGCGTTCGGCATCGGGTTCGGGATGGTGAACGCGCCGATCACGAACACGGCGGTGTCCGGCATGCCGACCGAGCAGGCAGGCGTGGCGGCGGCCATCGCCTCCACCAGCCGACAGGTCGGCGCGGCGCTGGGCGTCGCCCTGATCGGCGCCTTCGCCGGGAGCGCGGTGGGCTGGTGGATCATCGCCGGGTGCGGCGTGGCGGTCGCCGTGCTGGGCGCGGCCACGACCGGTCAGCGGGCGTTGAAGTCCGTGCTGTAGTGGATCTTCTTCGCCGGGCTGGTGCGCGCGACGTCCAGCATCGCCAGGCCGATGTTCTCGGTGGTGGTCGTCGCCCTGGGCAGCAGCTTGTTCAGCAGCGGGTAGGCCTTGCCGAAGACGGAGTACACGGCACGGGCCCAGCGGTGCGGCGACGCGACACCGTGCAGCGGCTGGATGTAGCCGGGCCGGAAGGCGTACCCGCGCAGCGGCAGCGCCATCACCTCGTTCTCGGTCCTCCCCTTCACCCTGGCCCACATCTGGCGGCCCTTCTCGGTGCTGTCCGTTCCCATGCCCGAGACGTAGATGAAGGTCGAGTCCGGGTTGACCTCGGCCAACGTCCGGGCGGCGGCGAGGGTGAAGTCGTAGGTGATGCGGGTGTACTCGGCCTCGTCCTTGCCGACGGAGGAGGTGCCCAGGCAGAAGAAGCAGGCGTCGTAGCCGGTGAACTGGTCCTTCACCGCGGAGAAGTCGGTGAAGTCGGTGTGGATGTGTTCGGTGAGCTTCGGGTCGGAGGTGCCGGTGGGGCGGCGGACCACGGAGAGGACGGAGTGGACGTCGGGCGCGAGGAGGCACTCACGCAGAACACCCTGGCCGACCATGCCGCTCGCACCGAACACGATGACCTTCATGGGTGGAGGTTAGAGGACGGTGGGGCCGGCCAAGCTGGACGCTGGGACTTCGCGGTCCGACGCAACTCGCCCGCTGTCCCGGTAGCGCGCGTGAGACGGCGTCGCACGACCCGGCGGCGGGGTGAACGGAAGCACCCAACTCAAGCCGTGCGAACGAAAGCACCCAACTCAAGCCGTGCGAACGGAAGCACCCAACTCAGGCTGTGCGAACGGAAGCACCCAAGTCAACCGTCGCAGTCCCCCTCCGCCGGCCCGATCCGAAGCGCCCTCGCAGTTTCCGTTCTTTGTCAAGGCATCTTTCCTACCTTGACAAAGAACGGAAACTGTAGGAGATAATTGCGCGAGCGGGGTGGCGGAGGGTGTCCGCCTTCGTGACCTGGGGTGCCAGCTGCGAGCTGGGCGGCTTCGACTTCCAGCGTGCTGTGGCCGATTTGACTCGGGGACCCCTCGATTTGACCCTTGATCGGGCAAAAAGGGCAGTCCCGAAAGCCTGCCCGATCACAAATTTTAAGGGTCAAATCCCCCGAGTAAAATCGGCCACGTTTCAGGGAAGGCCCCGACTCACTTTCGCGCGAAATCGGTCATGGCTGGCAGATGATCCCGACCTGTCCAGG
>NZ_DBNGPQ010000063.1:0-34880 GCF_057122925.1 Umezawaea sp.
GCTGATCGCCGAGTTCCGCAAGCAGCTCGACGCGCTGTCCACGACGACGGGCAAGCGCTACCAGATCACCGCGTTCACCCCGGCCGACCCGGCGAAGATCGCGGCGGGCTGGGAGCTGGCGGAGGTCCCCAGGCCCATGGACATCTTCAACGTCCAGGGCTACGACTTCCACGGCGCGGGTACGCGAACCTGGTGGCGAGCGTTCCGGGGTGCACGGCGCGGCACGACGAGGTCGCCGTGGCCACCTACTGCTACACGGGCGCGGGCGGCCAGTGGTGGACGTTCGACGACGTCTGGTCGATCGGGAAGAAGACCGCGTGGATCAAGAGCAGGGGATTGCTCGGAGCCGTGTTCCGGGAGATGTCCGGTGACACCGGAACGTTGATCAACGCGGTCGACGCGGGCTTGCGGTAATCGTTCCGCGGGGCCGTCCCGATCATCGGGGCGGCCCCCGCGGAATTCCGCGGCGGGCGGGGCCGGGAATCGCCGCGCGGACATCGTCGAAATATCTCTAGCGAATTATCGGTGACGGAAACCCGGCCGTTCCCCGAATGGAACGGGGGCGGCTAGTACTCCGACTCGTAGAGGTCCGACAGTTCCGCCGCCAGCGCGGAGGAATCGGTCAGCGGCTTGCCGTCGAGGGTGTGGACGCGGGTGATCTTGCGGACGCTCGACACCAGGAAGACGCCGTCGACGGTGTGCAGGTCCGCCGCCGGGATCGGTGCGACGACGACGGTCCAACCCCGGCGCTCCGCGGCGCGGAACAGGGCGGCCTGGGTGGTGCCGGGGAGGATGCCGAGGGTCGCGGGCGGCGTGGTGATCGTGCGGCCGTCGACCGCGAGCAGGGTCGAGGTGGGGCCTTCGAGGACGCTGCCGCTGGAGGTGGTGAAGACGACCTCGTCGGCGCCCCGGCGCTCGGCCTCGCGCAGCGCCGCCATGTTGACCGCGTACGACAGGGTCTTGGCGCCGAGCAGCAGCCACGGGGCGCGGTCGGCCAGACCGGGCTCGATGCCGCGGTCCAGGGTGACCGCGGAGATGCCCGCCGCGCGCTGGGCCAGCACCTTCGCGCCGATCGGCAGGCCGAGCGCGAAGCCGGTGGGCGTGCCGTCGCCGCCCTCGACCCCACGGGTGTAGACGAGCTTCAGCGCCATCTCCGAGCCACCGGACCAGTTGTCCAGCACGAGCGAGGTGGCCCGCTCGAACGCCGCCCGGTCGGGCTCGGGGAGCTCCAGCATCGCCGCGGACCTGGCCAGCCGGTCGAGGTGGGGGTCGAGCTCCCTCGGCTTGCCGTCGACGACGAGAACGGTCTCGAAGATCCCGTCGCCGCGCATCAGCCCGAGGTCGTCCACCCGCAGCAGCGGGGCGTCGGGGTCGGCCAGGGTTCCGTCGAGAAGAGCCAGCACGCGCATACGGGCAGACTACTCACGGCCTACCATCGGTGTGGTGGAGACCGCAAGCGGCAGGCAGGCGTTGCGCAAGACGTTGCACGAGCGCGGCATGCGCATGACACCCCAGCGGCAGCTCGTGCTCGACGCGGTGCGCGAACTGGGGCACGCGACACCCGAGCAGATCTGCACCAGGGTCCAGGCGACCGCGTCGACGGTGAACATCACGACCATCTACCGGACCCTCGACCTGCTCGACAAGCTCGGCCTGGTCCGGCACACGCACCTCGGGCACGGCGCGCCGACGTACTCGGCCGACGACCACGAGCACGTCCACCTCGTCTGCCACCGCTGCGGGCGGATGGACGAGATCCCGTGCGACCTGCTCGAAGGGCTGGCAGGAACACTGGGCGAGGCCTACGGGTTCGAACTTGACGCGAGCCACCTCGCGCTGTCCGGCACGTGCCGGGAATGCCTGGAACTGGAGTCCGAGTGAATTCACCGCTGCTCACCGCACCGGGTGCCGTCGCACCGTTCGACGGCGCCCCCGACCAGGGCGTGCCGTGGCACTTCGGCGACCCGTTCGCCGAGCAGCGGTCGGCGGCGCGGTCCGTCGCGGTGTTCGACCGCTCCCACCGCGGCGTGATCGCCGTGCCCGGTGACGACCGGCTGAGCTGGCTGCACTCGCTGACCAGCCAGCACTTCGCCGCGCTGGCCGAGGGCCGGGGCACCGAGGCGCTGGTGCTGGACGTCCAGGGCCGGGTCGAGCACCACGCGGTCGTCGCGAACGTCGGCGGCACCGTCTACCTCGACGTCGAGACCGCCACCACCGAGCCGCTGCTCAAGTACCTGGACTCGATGCGGTTCTGGTCGAAGGTCGAGCCGCGGGACGCGACGGCGGAGCTGGCGGTGCTGTCGCTGGTCGGCCCGGAGGTGACCGCGCTGCTGGCGAAGCTGGGCGTGCCGGTGCCCGCCGCGCCGGACGAGGCCGTGGCCCTGCCGGACGGCGGGCTCGCGCGCCGGATGACGTGGCCCGGCCACGACGCGGTCGACCTGCTCGTGCCGCGCGCCGACCTCGTCGCGTGGTGGGGCCGGCTGACCGACGCGGGCGCCCGGCCCGCGGGCACGTGGGCGTTCGAGGCGCTGCGCGTCGAGTCGCTGCACCCCCGGCTCGGGATCGACACCGACGAGAAGACCATCCCGCACGAGGTGAACTGGATCGGCTCCGCCGTGCACCTGGACAAGGGGTGCTACCGGGGCCAGGAGACCGTGTCGAAGGTGCACAACGTCGGCCGCCCGCCGCGGCGGATGCTGCTGCTGCACCTGGACGGCTCCCGCGAGGTGCAGCCGCGGACCGGAGACCCGGTGCTGCTCGGCGAGCGCGTGGTCGGCCGGGTCGGCAGCGTCGCCCTGCACCACGAGCTGGGCACGGTGGCCCTGGCGCTGGTCAAGCGCTCGGTGCCGGTGGACGCGGAGCTGCTGCTCGGGGTCGACGACCGGATCGTGCAGGGCGCGATCGACCCGGACTCGGTCCCGCCGGACACCCCCGCCCTCGGCCGGGAAGCGGCGAGGAACCTGGGTCGCTGACGGTCCGGGTCCTCCGGAACCGGTACCGGGACGTCAGGCGGTTGCGTGCCCCGTCGTCCGGCGCCGGACCTGTGCCAGTATTTCGGCATGGCCCGCACCGGCTCCCCCGGCACGATGCTCACCGTCGTCCCCCGATGGACGGAGTCGACCGACGTCCTGGTGGGAGCCGCGCAGAACAGCGAGCGCGTGGGCGTGAGCGTCGTGCGCCTGCCGCTCGCCGAGCCGGGCAGGCTCGCGGAGACCGTGGCCGGGGTGCGCGAACGGACGGACCTGCTGGTCCAGTTGGCCGACGTCACCGACGAACGCGCGCTCGACGCCCGCCCCGACTGCGCCTCCTGCCCGCTGGCGGGCGCGGAGTCCGAGGACGGCTGGGCGGCGCTCGTCAGGCTGCACGCGGCCCTGCGGGACCGCGGGGTCGCGGCGGAGTACGAGATCACCCGGATCGAGCAGGTCAGCGCCCTGCGACGGCTCCTCGACGACCACGGCCTCCCGCTGGGCGACCGCGTGCACGTCGGCCTCGTGCTGGGCGCTCCGGGTGGATCTCCGGGCGACGCGGCAACCCTGGTCGACGCCGTGCGTCTCCTCCCGGAGGGGGCGACCTTCTCGGCGGCGGGCCTCGGCGGGTCGACCATCCCGGTCATGCTCACCGCGCTGGCGACCGGTGGTCACCTCCGCGTGGGCACCGCGGACACCGCCGACTACGCCGACGGGCAGGCCGCACGGGACGACGTCCAGCTCGTGGCGCGCGCCGCGGGGCTGGCCAAGATCGCCCAACGGCCACCGCTCCCGGTGGCCGGGGCACGGGAACTACTGGGTGCGCACAGTCCGGTACAGGTTTGACACCACTTTGGAAGCAGGTTCGTGTTGGCGGCTGAGCAGGATCTACCTCAGGATGAGTACGTGATCGAGGTGCGTCCTGGCGGACGCCGCCGTATCGACAGGGTGCTCGCCCCTGACTACGCAGAGGGCGTCGAGCAACGCCCTCTAGCCGACGTGCGCGCACTGCGCGACGAAGCGGCGCAAGAAGAGACCGATCTTTCCTACCTACGACGCCTGCTGCACGCGCGGATCGACATCGTGCGTGCGGAGAAGCTGCGGCGGACCGATGGCGGTTCGTCCGTGGTCGACCAGCTGGCGACGATCCTCGCGTCCAACGCGGTGGGTCCGTCGACCGGCCTCGGCCGCTACCAGAGCCACGAGCCGTCACGGGCGGACGCCCACCAGCGGCACGTGGAAGCCCTCGTCTCGGACGTGGACCTCTCGGACGTCAGCACGCTGTCGGACGAGAAGCTGGACCTGACCCTGCGCACCTTCATCGGCGAGGAAGCCTCGGTTTCCCAGCGCCGCCGTCAGGTGCAGGTCGTCATGGACCAGCTCAACGCCGAGATCGCGGGCCGCTACCAGCGCGGTAGCGCGTCGGTGGACGACCTGCTCGCGAACGAGCGCGGCAGGCCGAACAACCGGCTGAGGGAGTAGTACCGGAGGCCCGGCACCACGTGCGGGCACGGCGGACTTCGCCGCTTCGACGTGCCCCGCGGGGCGTGCCGGGCGGCTTTTTTGCTGCTGCACGTGCAAATGCACTAACCGTGCGTCCGCCGCAGGCATGAGTTCCCGCACTGTGGGAGTTTCTTCCCGACCAGTGGACACCGGGCCTACGGTGCAGCCATGGCTGGTCGCTACCGGTGGGTGGTTCTGGGCGTGGGCGCCCTCGCGCAGGGCACCAACGCGGCCGTCTTCCTCGGCCTGCCCGCACTCACCCCGCAGCTGAGAGCCCACTTCGACCTGACCCTGCCGCAGGTGGGCCTGCTGGTGGGCGCGGTCAACCTCGGCACGATGCTCACCCTCGTCACCTGGGGCGCGCTGGCGGACCGCAGGGGCGAGCGGCTGGTCATGACGATCGGCGGCGCGGGGGCGGCCACCTGCCTGGCACTGGCCGCCACCGACCACGCCCTGCTGGCGGGCGCCGCCCTGCTGGGGGCGGGCGTGTTCGGCGCCAGCGTCAACGCGGCCAGCGGCCGAGCCGTGATGACCTGGTTCACCAGGGACCGACGCGGCCTGGCCATGGGCATCCGCCAGACAGCGACCCCGCTGGGTGCGGCGGCGGCGGCCGTGGCCCTGCCGGTGGTGGCCGCCGACGCGGGTGTCCCAGCGGCCTTCCTGGCGCTGAGCGCCTTCACCGCCCTGGTGGCGCTCACGGTCGCGGTCTTCATCCGCGAACCCCCGAACGCCGTCCGCTCCACCAGCGGCCAGGGCGTGATCCTCCGCGACCGCGGCCTGATCCGCCTCAGCACCGCCAGCGGCCTCCTGGTGGTCCCCCAGTTCACCGCCGCGGCGCTCATGGTCGAACTCCTGCACGAACACCGCGGCCTGGCCCTGGGAGCGGCAGCGACCCTGTTCGCGGCAGCGCAGGTGCTGGGAGGCGCGGGCAGGCTGGGCGTGGGCATCTGGTCGGACAGGGTGGGAAGCCGCCTTGGCCCGCTGCGCACCGTCAGCGTGCTGGTCACCGCGGGTTTCCTGCTGTCGGCGGCGCTGCTGGGAGCACCGGTCTGGCTGCTGGCGACGGTCCTGCTCCCCACGGCGGCACTGGCGCTGTGCTGGAACGGCCTGGCGGTGACGGCGGCGGCGGAGATGGCACCGGAGGGGAGCAGCGGCACGGCACTGGGGATGCAGAACACCGCCAACTACCTGAGCGCGTCGGTGACCCCGGCCGTGGCGGGCTGGGTGGTGGTCAGCGCGTCCTGGCAAGCAGCCCTGCTGCTGGCGGCCACGGCGGGCACGGCGGCCCGACTGCTGCTGCGCGACCGAGCCTTCGCGCCGACGGCCTGAGCAGCAAGCCGGCCACCACGGCCAAGCGGACCCCCAAAGGCGACCGACCACCGCCAAGCGGACCCGCCCAAGCCGACCACAACCACCAAAGCGGACCGACACAAGCCGACTGACCACCGCCAAGCGGACCCCCGAAGGCGACCCACCACCGCCCAAGCGGACCTCCAAAGGCGACCCGCCACCGCCAAGCGGACCCGCACAAAGCCGACTGTCACCCACACCCCACCCGGCCCCCCGATCCCCAGCGCCCTCATGGCCGGACGTGCCGGGTCAAGGCATCTTTCCCGCCTTGACGCGGTACGCCCGGCCATGACGACACTCGCGCATCGGGGGGACAGCCCCACCCAACAGCCCCACAGCCGCACAAACTCACCGAACCCGACCCACAACCCCGCGACCAGCCAGAACCAGGCGTCCCCCACCGAGCAGGACCCCCCGACACACACGCTACGACAGGGGTCTGACACTCCCGGGAAGCCAACGGAAGCCAACGGCGGCCAGCGGAGGCCAACGAATTCACCCGTGCCGCTCCCGCAGCCCCAACTCCGACCAGAACTCCCGCAACGACTCGTACCGGAGCGCCACGGCCTCCGAGTCCCCGGCCTCCAACGCGTCGATGATCGCGTTCACGTCCTGGGCCGACGTGTCCTCCAGCAGGTCCTTGTCCTCGACCAGCTGCACCAACCCGCCGTAGTCCAACTCCACGGCCGAGTGAGGGTGGAAGTTCTCCAGCCACCGTCCGGTGTCCGCCAGCACCCGAGCAGGCCCGTTCTCCCCGATCGAGCGCTTCACGATCGTGTGAGCCCGAGCGATCCGCCGCCGCGCGTCAGCCATCGCCACCCGCCAGGACAGCTGCCGGGCGGGATCGTTCTGCGGGGCCAGCACGATGCGCCTCGTGTCCGGGTCCACCAGCGCGAACCACGGCAGGGGCACGGTCCACGTCGTCGACACCACGTGGACGGCCCCGGCGTTCAGCTCGGCCATCACGAAGGCCGCTCGCGAGCGCGCCTCGTCGGCGCCCAGGTGCAGGGCCTCCTCGCGCAGCGGTCCGGTCGACTGGGCCAGGAAGCCGATGAGCCCGGCGGCCGACCTGGCCCGCAGGTCCAGGGGGCAGACCAGGGGCGGTGGCCCGACTCGGGCGGCGTCGCTGGTGGGCACCTCGGCCGGACTGATGGTCATCACGTCGAAGGGAGCGTTAGGGGCCGCGCCACGCCCGTCGGACCGATCTCCGGGCAGCAATCTCGGCGGCGTGGCCAACTGTGACCGCAACCACAGCTCGCGTTCGCGGTTCCCGGCGTCGGCTCGGCTCAGCGGTCCTTTTTCGAGCGCGCGACGCACCTGATCAGCCAACGCGGGTTCGAGTGCCGACAGCGGCTCGTACACCCGGAGGTAGGCGACGAACGGTCGAGGCACGTGTGCATCGTGCCATGGAGGCCCTCGGAGGAGATTGGGCGGTGCGTCTCACAACTCCCAGGGCCTACCGCGTCGCGAGGAACCCCATCGACACGGTACGGTAGTTACCAGGAACTAGTTGTCGAGACGAGTGGGGCCGCCGTTCCCCCGGCCGCCCCCGTCCCTGTCTGAGGGGGTCGAGCCATGGGGCGCGGCCGAGCGAAGGCCAAGCAGACGAAGGTGGCCCGAGAGCTTAAGTACAGCTCCCATTCCACCGACTTTGACGCCTTGCAACGCGAGCTGTCCAGCGGCGAGTCCGCGAATGGACACTTCAGCGACGAGCGACCAGACGATCCGTCGGAAGACGGATACGACGACTACCGTCGCTGAATCAACCTGGGACTCTCAAGGGTTGAGCTGCCACAAGCAGCTCAACCCTTGAAGTCTCGGGACCTTCTACAGCGCCCTCGCGTACTGCTTGGGTGCCCTCACCTCCGCCCCGAGCTGGCTTGCTGCGCGCAGCGGCCAGTACGGGTCGCGGAGCAGTTCGCGCGCCAGTAGGACGATGTCCGCCGACCCGTCGGCGAGGATCGTCTCAGCCTGCCGGGCGTCGGTGATGAGTCCGACGGCCCCGGTGGGCACTTCGGCCTTGTTCCGAACGGCGTCGGCGAACGGCACCTGGTACCCCGGTCCCAAGGCGATCTTGGCGTCCGGCACCAGGCCGCCGGTCGACGCGTCGATCAGGTCGGCGCCGACGTCCGCCAGGGCGCGCGAGAGCCGGATGCTGTCCTGCTCGTCCCACCCCCCGTCGACCCAGTCGGTGGCGGAGATGCGGACGAGCACGGGCACGTCCTCGCCGACCTCGGCGCGCACGGCCGCCGTCACCTCGACGGCCAGCCGGGTGCGGCCCTCGAAGTCGCCGCCGTAGGCGTCGGTGCGCTTGTTGGTGAGCGGCGACAGGAACTGGTGCAGCAGGTAGCCGTGGGCGGCGTGGACCTCGACGAGCTGGAAGCCTGCGTCGACGGCCCGCCGAGCGCCTGCGGCGAAGTCGCGGACGACCTGCCGGACGCCGTCCTCGTCCAGTTCGACCGGCGTGCGGTAGCTCTCGCTGAACGGCTCGGTGCCCACCCCGACGGGCGTCCAGCCGCCCTCCTCGTCCGGCACGCCGCCCTGCACGTCGTCGAACGGCGCGCGGGTGGAGGCCTTGCGGCCCGCGTGGGCCAGCTGCATCCCGGCGACGGCGCCGTGCTCGCGGATGAACCGGGCGATCGGCCGCCACGCCTCCCGCTGCTCGTCGTTCCAGATCCCGGTGTCGCCGGGTGAGATGCGGCCGACGTCCTGGACGGACGTGGCCTCGGTGATGACCAGGCCCGCACCGCCGACGGCACGGGAGCCGAGGTGGACCAGGTGCCAGTTGTCGGGCAGGCCGTCCACCGCCGAGTACTGGCACATCGGGCTCACGGCGATGCGGTTCGGCAGGGTCACCGACCGCAGGTCGAGCGGGGTGAACAGGAGGCTCACAGCGGGCTCCTTCTCTCGGGGACGCTGTGTCGTGCAAGGTTCGACGTCCGGCGTGTTGTTCCCCCGCGGACGCGGATCACACCTGGTGGGAGCAGCGGAATTCCAGTCCGTCCGGTATCCATTCCCAATAGAAGTTGATCATCAAATTGGTGATAAGCCGTATCACCTGCGCCGTGCGTCCAATTGGGTGTACTCTCCCCTGCACGTTCGGGGTCTCCGCCGCACACACTTACTCTCGGGTACGAGTGTGCGCTCACGATGAATTCGATTTTCACATCGCCCGCCGGTACCGACGAGTAACCAGGATCCAAATGCCATTGCCGACAGCAACACAGGATCTCGCGTGGCCGTCGAACAGCCTGCTGGGTCGCCTGCGCGAGGGCCCGAGACAGGAACTGCTGAACATCGGGACGGTCGTTCGCTATCCGGCGGACAAGGAAGTCATCGAGCAGGACGCGAAGGACACCCACGTCCTCCTGCTGCTGGACGGTGTCGTGAAGGTCCAGGCGTCGGACGAGACCGGCAACACGGCGCTGCTGGCCATCCGCGTCGCGGGCGACCTCGTGGGCGAGATGTCCGCGCTGGACCAGAAGCCGCGGTCCGCCACCGTGGTGACCTGCGGGGACGTGGTCGCCAAGATGATCAGCGCCGCCGAGCTGACCGCCTTTCTGCACCGCCGCAACGACGCGTTCCTCGAATTGTTCGCGATGACGAACGACCGGCTCCGGTGGGCCAATCAGCGCAGGCGCGATTTCCTCTCCCACCCCGCCGCCGAGAGGGTGGCCAGGGTGGTCTGCGAATTGGTGCAGACCTATGGCCGAGAAGAGACCGAGGGGTGGGTGCTGGGAATCCCGCTGACCAAAGTCGAACTGGCGTCGATCGCGGGCATGAAGCCGCGAACCGCCGAGAAGGCCTTCAGCGATCTGCGCAAGGCGGGCGTCGTGGTGAGCCACCTGAGGCGCAACGTGGTCGTTCCCGACCTGCGGCGTTTGCGTGAATTCGCGAGCTACTGAGACAAGACCGCACTTCTGCGGTTTTCCGTCCGATGCCGTACAGCACAGTGACTCTGCGCAGCAGCCTGTCGAATCCCCCGGAGGTCGTCCGCCATGAGCCAGGCCAACTTTCGGCGCAGTCTGCTCGTCTGCTGCGACCTGCGCAAGTACGGGGCGGCCGACGACCAGCTCCAGGGGATCCTCCAGGAACTGCTGGTCCAGAGCCTCGACCGGGCGGGCGTCGCGGCGGGCCTCGACCGCACCACGTGGCACCGCCAGCCCAAGGGCGACGAGGAGTTCGCCGTCCTGCCCCCCGACACCCCGGAGCGCCCCGTGGTGGACGACTACGTGCGGGCGCTGAACGCCGAACTCCGGTCGGTCAACCGCTACCGCGTCCCCGAGGCCAAGGTCCGCATGCGGATGGCCCTGCACCACGGCGCCGTCGTCGACGGCGCGAACGGCTTCCCCGGCAAGGACGCGGTCCTGGTCAGCCGCCTGCTCAACAGCGAGGCCGCGCACCAGGCGCTGGAGGACTTCCCCAACGCCGACCTCGTGGTCGTCCTGTCCGAACACCTCTACGACACGCTGGTCGCCGGGGGCCACACGTCCCTCAACCCGGCCGACTTCCGCAGGGTCGACGTGACCGTGAAGAACTTCAGCGGCCACGGTCGGATGTGGATCCCGGACGGCGACGTGCACGCGATGAACCTCGACGCCCCCGCGCCGCTCACCGAGCGGCCGCCCGCGCGAGCCGGCACGGTGAACCAGCACGCCGTGGCGAGCGGCGGCTCCACGGTCTACCAGGCGGGCAACGACATCCGCATCCCGCGAGCCGTGCAGAACGCGGACGTCATCCAGAACTTCGACCGCAACGACGTGAAGGGCTCGACCTTCGGCCCGAACTACCACGGGGGATCTGGCAAGAACTGATGGCGAGAACCAGGTTCGAGAGGAAACGGATGCCGGACGAAGGGCTCCGCCTGCTGGCGGGCACGGTCGCGGGCGCACTGGTCAAGGCGATGGACACGCACCTCTGGACGGGAGTCCGGACCGAGGTCGCGGGCGTGCTGGGCTCCGGCGAGCCGCGCAGGGTCGAGTTCGTCACGACCAGGCTCCAGGCCTCGCGCGACGAACTGGCCCTGGTACCGCTGGAGCGGCAGACCCAGGCCAGGGCCGAGTTCACCACGGAGTGGCGCGGCTCGATCCACGCCGTCCTCTGGGAGCACCCCGAACTGGAGGGTGAGCTGAGGGCCGTGCTCGGCGCCATCAGCCCCGCGCTGCCCCGCACCCCGGTCGACGCGGCCGTGCTGCACCCGGCCCCGCCAGGCCTCTAGCGACCGGGGGCCGCGGCGGGGTCACAGGTAGCGGACCTGCCGGGCCTTGTCCTGCCCCATCCGGTCGTGGGCGGCGTCGATCTCCTCGCGGTGCGAGACCGAGGGAACGGCGACCTCCCACCAGGCGCCCGCCTCGGTCCACGCGGCCGGGTGCGTCCGGATCACGACGACCGCGGGTCGCCGTTCACCGACGGCCGCCTCCCTGGCCCGCCGGTAGGCGTCGGCCAGGTCGTCCACCTCGTCGACCGCGAAGACCGCGCACCCCAGGGAAGCGGCGTGCGCGGCGAAGTCGGTGCGGGGCGGCGCGGCGTGCGCGCTCCGCACGTCCGCGTACATGTTGTTGAACCCGACCCCGCCCTGCCCGGTCTGCAACCGGTGGATCACCGCGTACCCGTCGTTGTCGCACACCACGGCCACGAACCCGTGCCCGGCGAACGCGGCCGAGAACAGCTCGGAGTTCAGCATCAGGTACGAGCCGTCGCCGACGAGGGTGGTGACGACGCCGGACGGCCGGGCGATGGCCGCGCCCCAGGCCCCCGCCAGCTCGTAGCCCATGCAGGAGAAGCCGTACTCGACGTCCATCGTGGACTCGCCGACGGCCCGCCACCCGCCGATCAGCTCGCCGGGCAGCCCGCCGGACGCCGTCATCACGTAGTCCTCGGGCGTGCTGAGGTCGTTGACCACCCCGACGACCTGGGCGTAGGTGGGCAGGTCCGTGTCCGGCGCGCGGAGCCCGTCGACGTGCTCGTCCCACCGGCACCGCTCGACCACCGCCTCGGCGGCCCACGTCGAGTCGGCCTGCCACTCGCCGAGGAGGTCGGTCAGCTCCCGCAGGCCCTCGTCGGCGTCCGCCAGCAGCGCCTGCGCGCCGTGCTTCACCGCGTCGAACCGGGCCGCGTTCAGCGTGAGCAGCGAGACGTCCGGGGAGAACACCGTCCACGACGCCGTGGTGAAGTCCTGCAACCGCGTCCCCACCGCGATCACGACGTCGGCCGCCGCGGCCAGCACGTTCGCCGACGTGGAGCCGGTGACCCCGAGCGGACCGGCGTTCAACGGGTGGTCGTGCGGCACCAGGGTCCGGCCCGCCGTGGTCTCCACGACGGGGATCCGGTGCTGCTCGGCGAACCTCAGCGCCCGGCCCGCCGCGCCGGAGTACCGGACTCCCCCGCCCAGCACCAGCAGCGGCTTGCGGGACCCCGTGATCAGCGCCGCCGCGTCGACCAGCGAGCGGAGGTCGGGGCGCTGGCGGACCAGCCTGTGCACCACGGGCCGGAACAGGGCGTCCGGGAAGTCGTAGGACTCAGCCTGGACGTCCTGCGGCAGGGCCAGCGTCACGGGCCCGCAGTCGGCGGGGTCGGTCAGCACCCGCGCCACCTGCGGCAGCGTCGACAGCAGCTGCTCCGGCCTGGTGATCCGGTCGAAGTACCGGCTCACGGCCCGGAAGGCGTCGTTGACGGTCGTGGTCGGGTCGTGGAAGTGCTCGACCTGCTGGAGCACCGGGTCGGGGGCGCGGCCGACGAACGTGTCGCCCGGCAGCAGCAGCAACGGCAGCCGGTTCGCGTGGGCGACACCGGCCGCGGTCACCATGTTCAGCGCGCCGGGCCCGATCGACGACGTGGCGACGCCGACCTGGCGCCGGTGCGTGGCCTTGCCGATGCCGACGGCGGCCAGCGCCATCCCCTGCTCGTTGTGGCCGCGCCACACCGGCAGCTCGTCGCGCACCTCTTCGAGGGCGTTGCCGATCCCCAGCACGTTGCCGTGGCCGAAGATCGCGAACACGCCGGGGAACAGCGGGGCCTCGGACCCGTCGAACAGCTCGGTCCGCTGCGCCGCCATCCACCGGACGAGCGCCTGCGCCGTGGTCATCCTCATGTCGTCCGTCCCTTCGCGGTCGTCACCGGGCACCGGGGGTCGAGCTGCTGGTCGGCCCAGCTCCCCCGCACCCACGTGTGCGCGGGGTCGTCGCAGAACGCCAGCGAGCGCTCCGCGCCGGGTCCGGCCAGGACGTTCAGGTAGTACATCGGGTAGCCGGGGGCGGCGACGCACGGACCGTGGTAGCCGCGGGGGATCAGGAACACGTCGCCGTCGCGCACGGCCACGTCCTCGTCCACCTCGCCGTCACCGGTGTAGGTCCTGTGCAGCCCGAACCCCTCGCGGGACGGCGTGACACCGTCGCGGCCCGCGATCCGGAAGTAGTAGACCTCCTCGTTCACGACCTCGCACGGCTCGGAGTCGTCGTGCTTGTGCGGCGGGTAGGACGACCAGTTGCCGTCGGGCGTGATCAGCTCGCAGGCCACGAGCTTGTCCGCGTGGTCCCACACGCCGGGCACGCCGAAGTTGGTGACCTGCCTGGTCGCGCTGCCCGCGCCGCGCACCTCGACCGGCACGTCCTCGGCCGGGCCGTACCTCGGGGCGAGCCGCCGGTCGCAGCGGGCCATCGGCAGCGCCACCTCGGCTCCCTCGGCGGACGTCAGCACGACGTGCGCGTCCCTCGGCACGTAGGCGAAGTCCGTGACCCTGGTGAACACCGACTCGCGGCCGGTCAGCTCGAACCGCTCGCCGTCGACCTCCACCGCGCAGCCGCCCGCGAGGGGCAGCACGAACGCCTCGAACCCGCCGGTGTCGACGGCGCGGCTCTCGCCCGCGGCGAGCACCAGCACGCGCAGGCCCGTGTAGGTCCACCCCGCCTCGGCCGGGCCGAGCCGGATCGGGTCGTCGCCGTCGGTCAGTGTCCCGAGTGGACGGTGCCAGCTCATGCCGTGACCTCCTCGTGCGCCGTGCGCAGCACGGCGGCGGCCGACGCGACCGCACCCGCCACGTCGCCGTCCGGTGGGTAGAGCAGGGCGCGGCCGACGACCAGCCCGCGCACGGCGGGGTGCCGCAGCGAGCGGCCCCAGGAGGCCAGGTCGTCCTCCGGCCGCGACGACGGCACGCCGCCGAGCACCAGCGCGGGCAGCGTCGTGCTGCCCAGCGCGACGTCCGGTTCGGCGGGCGCGGGGAGCTTGAGCCAGGTGTGCGCCGACGTCGTGCCCAGGCCGGCCGCGATGGCCGCGGCGCGGGCCAGTGACGCGGAGTCGTCGCGCAGCACCAGCTTCCCGGCGGCGTCCCGGTCGTACGGCAGCGGTTCGACCATCGCCATGAGCCCGAGCTGCGCCAGCGCGGACACGGCCTGCGCGCAGCCCTCCAGCGTCGGGGCGGTGCCCGCGTCGGAGTCGACCAGGCGCAGCAGCATCTTGCCGCCGTCGAGCCCGTTCGTGGCGATCGAGGGGGCGTCGTAGGCGGTGAACCGGTCGTCGACCTCCCAGTCCGCGCCCGCGAGGCCGCCGCGGTTCATCGACCCGATCACGACCCTCTCGTGCAGGCCGTCCAGCAGCAGCAGGTCCTCGACCACGTCCGGCGTGCCGAGCACGCCGTCCACCGCCGGGTCGGCCAGCGCGGTGAGCAGCCGGTCCAGCAGCGAGCGGCGGTCCGCCATCGCGAGCGGGTCCCCGCCCACGCCGAGCGCGCCGCGGGCGGGGTGGTCGGCCGCGACCAGGAACAGCGTCCCCCGGTCGGACAGCAGGGTCTTCCGGCGGCGACGGGCCTGGTAGGCCCGCCGGATCGAGCCGGGGTCGGTGGCGCGCGTGGTCAGCAGCTCCGCCCACCGCTGGTCGGTGATCACAGGTGCTCCTCGATCTCGTGCGGTTCGGGCATGGCGTCGGCGCACGCGAGCCGGGACGCCACCAGCGCGCCCGCGACGTTGGCGTAGCGGGCGATCCGCACCGGGTCCCAGCCCGCGAGCAGGCCGTGCGCCAGGGCTCCGCCGAACGCGTCGCCCGCGCCGAGCCCGCAGACCACGTCGATCGGGTGCGGCGGCACGGTCCACGACCCCTCGCGGGTCGCGACCAGCACGCCCTCCGCGCCCTTCTTCACCAGCGCCAGCTCCACGCCGCGGTCCAGCAGCCGCCGGGCCGCCTCGTCCGGGTCGGCGGTGCCCACGGCGACCTCGACCTCGGTCCGGTTGCCCACGGCCACGGTCACGTGGTCCAGCATCCAGCCGATCTCCCGGCGCGCACTGTCCACATCGGACCAGAACATCGGCCGGTAGTCGAGGTCCAGCACGGTGTGCGCCCGACGGCCGCGGTGCTCCAACACCCTGCGCTGGGTTCCCCGCGCGGGCTCGGTCGACACCCCGGTCCCGGTCACCCACAGCACCGGCACGTCCGCGACCACGTCCCACGGCACGTCCGCCTCGACCAGCGTCAGGTCCGGCGCGATCGGCGAGCGGTAGAACAGCAGCGGCGGGTCCTCCGGCGGGTTCAGCTCGCAGAACACCACCGGCGTCCGCAGGTCCGGCGAGGTGCCGACGTGGTCCGCCGACACGCCGAACCCCTCCAGCGCCTCCCGGACGTAGTCGCCGAAGCCGTCCGGGCCGACCTTGGTCAGCACGGCGGTCCGGCGGCCGAGGCGGGCCGCGGCCACGGCGACGTTGGTCGCGGTGCCGCCGAGCGACTTGGCGAACGTGCGCACGGCGGACAGCGGGACACCGCTCTGCTCGGGGTAGAGGTCGACGCCGACGCGGCCGACCGCGAGCACGTCCAGCGCCATCAGCCCGCGTCCCCCGTCCCGGCCGCCCGGAGTTCGTGGGACAGCGCGTCCAGCTCGGCGCCACCGGCCATCTGCCGGGTCAGCTCCTCGACGCCGATGTCGGCCTTGTCGTACGACCCGAGGGACCGACCCCGCTTGAGCAGCAGGAACCGGTCGCCGACCGGGTAGGCGTGGTGCGGGTTGTGCGTGATCAGCACGACGCCGAGGCCGCGGTCGCGGGCCCGTGCCACGTACTTCAGCACCACCCCGGCCTGCTTCACGCCGAGCGCGGCGGTCGGCTCGTCCAGGATCAGCACCTTCGCCCCGAAGTGCACGGCGCGGGCGATGGCGACGCACTGCCGCTCACCGCCGGACAGCGTGCCGACGGGCTGCTCGACGTCGCGCAGGTCGATGCCCATCTCCGCCAGCGCCTTCTTCGTGACGTCGCGGCCCTGCTTGCGGTCGAGCACCTTGAACGGCCCGACCCCCCTGGTGGGTTCGGAGCCCAGGAAGAAGTTGCGCCACACGCTCATCAGCGGCACCACCGCGAGGTCCTGGTAGACCGTGGCGATCCCGTGGTCGAGCGCTTCGCGCGGGGAGGAGAAGCTGATCTCCTCGCCCTCCACCCTCAGGCTCCCCCGGTCGTGCTGGTGCACCCCGGCGAGGATCTTGATCAGCGTGGACTTGCCCGCGCCGTTGTCGCCGAGCACGCAGGTCACCTCGCCCGCGTTGACGACGGTCGAGACGTCCCGCAGCGCGATGACGCTGCCGTAGGTCTTGCCGATCTCGGTGGTCTCGATCAGCGAGGTCATCGCCGCACCCTCTCCGCACGCCGCCGCAGGGCGTTGTTGACCAGCACCGCGGACAGCAGCATCACGCCGAGGAAGAGCTGGAACCAGTCGCTGTTCCAGTTGGCGTAGACGATGCCCTGGCGCGCCATGCCGAAGATCAGCGCGCCGATGGCCGCGCCCACCGCGGAGCCGAAGCCGCCGGTGAGCAGGCAGCCGCCGATGACCGCCGCGATGATGAACTGGAACTCCAGGCCGATGCCCTGGTTGGCCTGCACGCTGGTGAACCGCAGGATGTTGATCGACCCGACCAGCCACGCCGCGAACGCCGTGGTCATGAACAGGTAGATCTTCGTGCGCATCACCGGGACGCCGACCGCGCGGGAGCTGAGCGCCGACCCCCCGACCGCGAAGATCCAGTTGCCGAACCGCGTGCGCAGCAGGATCGTCGAGGCGACGACCGTGAACAGGACCCACCAGACGATCGAGATGTAGAACGACGTGCCGCCGAAGGTGAACGTCGAGGCGAACAGGAACCCGGCCGACTCGTAGCCGTCCGTCGTGCGCATCCCGGACACCTGCACGGTGCCGGTGACGACCCGCGTGATGCCGAGGTTGAGGCCCTGCAACGCGAGGAACGTGCCGAGCGTGACGATGAAGCTGGGCAACCCCGTCCGCATCACCAGCCACCCGTTGAGCGCACCGACGCCCAGCGCGAACAGCAGTGACGCGAACAGGGCCAACCAGACGTTCCAGCCGAGCTGGGTGGAGAGGATGGCCGTGACCAGGGCGGTGGACGCGGTCATGACACCGGCGGACAGGTCGAACTCGCCGCCGATCATCAGCAGCGCCACCGCCACCGCCATGATCCCCAGCGTGGACGCGTCGTCGAGCCAGGTCGCGACACCGCCGGGGCTCAGGAACTGCTCGGTCACGATGGAGAAGAACAGGAACACGAGCACCGCGCCGAGCAGTGACCCGATCTCCGGTCGGACGACCAGCCGGTCGAGCAGGCCGGGTCTGCGGACCCGCTCGTCGGCGCCGGACGACACCTCTGTTTGCGCTACCACTGCGTCCCCATCTCTCCCTTCCCGGCCGGTTCCTAGCGCGTTCCGCGCTTGGCGTACTCCTCGACCTTGTCCACGTTGGACTCGTCGACGAAACCGGGACCGGTCAGCACGGGCTGGCCGCCGCCGACGGTGTTCGCGTTGTCCTTGTAGAGCTTCAGCATCACGACCGGCAGGTAGCCCTGCTCGTACTGCTGCTGGTCGACGGCGAAGAGGACGTCACCGGCCTTGATGGAGGCGACCACGTCGCCGTTGAGGTCGAACGTCGCCACGGCGGCCTTGCTGGACGCGCCCTTGACCGCGCTCGCGGCGTTGACGGCGACCTGCGGGTTCAGCGCCAGCACGGCGTCGATCGACGAGTCGGTCTGGAGCGCGCCCTTGATGCGGGCCTCGATGTCGGTCGGGTTGTTGATGTCGACCTGGAGCGTCGACACCGCTCCGCCGAAACCGGTCTTCGCGCCGTCGCAGCGCTGGTTGAGGCCGATGTTGCCCGCCTCGTGGATCACGCAGAGCAGCTTGGCCTTGCCCGCTTCCTTGAGCTTCTTGCCCGCCTGCTCGCCCGCGATGCCCTCCTCCTGGCCGACGTGCGCGAGGGCGCCGAACGACGCGCTCCTGTCGCCACCGGAGTTGATGGTGATCACCGGGATGCCCGCCTTGACGGCGGCGTCGATCGAGGTCTTCAGCGCGTCCGGGTTCGCCATCGACACGACGAGGCCGCCGACCTTCTGCGACACCGCGTTGTCGATCAGCTTGGACTGCGCGGCCGGGTCGCCGTCGGAGTTGTAGTCGACGGTCACGCCGAGCGCCTTGCCCGCGTCGGTCGCGCCGTTCTTGACCACGTTCCAGAACGCGTCACCGGCGGAGCCGTGGGTGACCACGGCGACCTTGAGCGGCCCGCTGCTGGAGGCGGACCCGGTGTCCGGGCTGCCGGAACCGGTGGTGTTGCTCGCACCCGGCCCGCTGCACGCGGCCAGCAGGGCGGCCGCGGCGACGCCGAGACCCACGCGCAGAACACTTCGTCTTGCAGAGCGAACAGACGTCATCGTCCCTAGCCCTTTCCGATGATCTTGTTGAGGTGCGCCAGGCTGCGCGTGGTGTCCCGCACCGGGGTGTCGGTCGGACCGCCGTCACCGAGCGCGGTGTCCTGTTCGAGGACGAACCACCCGGTGTACCCCGCCTCGCGGACGAGGGTGACGAGAGCCTCCACGTCGACGTCGCCGTCGCCCAGCGGCACGTAGATGCCCCGCTGGACCGCGGTGGTGTAGCCGATCCTCCCGTCGCGCACCTGCTCCGCGATGTCGGCCCGCACGTCCTTGAGGTGCACGTGGCCGATCCTGTCCGGGTGGCGGCGGGCCAGGTCGACCGGGTCCGTGCCACCGATGAGCAGGTGGCCGGTGTCCAGGCAGAGCTGGAGTTCGGAGTCCGCGAGGAACCGCTCGACCTCGGCGGACTTCTCGACGTGCGTGCCGACGTGCGGGTGCAGCACCGTGCGCAGGCCGTGGCCCGCGGCGACGTCGGCGATCTTCGCGGAGGTCTGGACCAGCGTCCGCCACTGCTCGTCGGTCAGGGCGGGCCGCTCGTCGTACCCGTCGAGCCCGGTCGCGGCGGCCAGCACCAGCACCCCGGCGCCCGCGGCGGCCAGCAGCGCGGCGACCCGGTCCGCTTCCTCCACGGTGGCGGGCACCCGCGGCGGGTCGTGCAGCACGACCGCGAGGAACCCGCCGACCAGCCCGAGGCCGTGCTCCGCCAGCAGCGCCTTCAGCTCGGCCGGTTCGGACGGCAGGTAGTCGGGCGGGCCCAGCTCGGTCGCGGTCAGGCCGAGCGACGCCATCTCGCCGAGCACCTGGTCGGCCTCCAGCACCCGACCCCAGCCGGGTACCTCGCACACGCCCCAGGAGATGGGTGCGCCGGCGATCTTCGTCATGCGTCGACTCCTGTCAGGCGGACCGGTGCGCCCGAACGCCGGGAAGCCTCGCACGCCTCGGCGAGGCGGAGGCTGATCAAACTCTCCCGCGCGGGGGACGGGTTCGCCACTTCGCCCGCCACGACCTGCGTGAACACGGTCATCTCGTTGAGGTAGGCGCGGTGGAACCGCTCGGGGAAACCGGGGTACGCGTCGTCCGCGACGACGGGGCCGCCGGGTTCGAGCGAGGTCAGCGGGGTGCGGGCGTCGACGCCGACGGCGAGCGAGTCCTTGCTGCCGAGCACCTCGATGCGGTGGTCGTAGCCCAGCGGGTCGTGGCGGCCACCCGCCAGCGCGGCGTGCGCGCCGCCCGCGAACCTCAGCAGGACCACGGCGTTGTCCACGTCGTCCGCGTCGGCGAACGCCTGGTTCACCAGCACGGAGCCCGAGGCGTACACCTCGACGACGGGCTCGCCGACCAGCCACGGGACCGCGTCGAGGTCGTGGATCAGCAGGTCGCGGAAGATGCCGCCCGAGGCGGGCAGGTAGGCGAGGTCCGGCGGCTGGGCGTCGTTGCCGATCGCCCGCACCAGGTAGACGTCGCCGACCTCACCCGCGCGGATGCGGCGGTGCAGCTCGAACACCGCGGGGTCGAACCGGCGCTGGAAGCCGACCAGCACCTCCACCCCGGACGCCTCGACGTCGTCGACGAGGGCCCGCATCTCGTCCAGGTCGCTCGCGATCGGCTTCTCGCACAGGGCGGGGACCTTCGCGGCCAGCGCCGCCCGCAGCAGCGCCGGGTGCGTGTTCGTGGGCGTGGCGAGCAGCACTCCGTCACTCGCGGTGAGCAGGGCGTCCAGGTCGTCGACGGCCTTCGTGCCGGGCAGAGCGGCCGAGGCCAGCGCGGCACGGCCGGGAACGGGGTCGAAGAGGAGCACCTCGTCGACCTGGTCCAGCGCGGCGAGGTTGGTGGCGTGCATCGTGCCGATCCGGCCGACTCCAGCGACTCCGATCCGCATGCGGAGGGTCTCCGTCCTGGTAGGAGGTCTGTGGCGTTAGAGCGCTCTATTGGTTGGAGCGCTCCAATGCTGTAGCTTCCGTCACACGGGTGTCAAGGGGGCGTTTCCGGCTCGTGACCCGCGAACGAGGAGGTGGCGGTGGTCAGGCCAACCATGGAGGACGTCGCCAAGCGGGCGGGGGTGTCCCGCGCGCTGGTGTCGCTGGTGATGCGGGGATCACCGAAGGTGAGCGAGCAGCGACGCGCCGCCGTGCTGCGGGCGGCCGAGGAACTGGGCTACTCGCCGCACGCGATGGCGCGCTCGCTGGCCAGCCGCACCTCCACGGTGCTCGGCGTGATGGTCTCCGACCTCCACAACGCGTTCTTCGCCGAGGTGGTCGACGGCCTCGACGCCGTGGCGCGCGACCAGGGCTTCGAGCTCATCATCAACACCGGTGGCCGCAGCCCGGCGCGGGAGCGGCGAGCGCTGGACAGCCTGCTCTCGTTCCGCCCGGCGGGCCTGGCCCTGCTCAGCCCCGTGGTGCCGACGGCGGCGATCAGCAACGCCGCCGACCACCTGCCGATCGTGCTGGTCGCCAGGTCCTCGCGCGTGTCCGGCGTCGACACGGTCAACGACGACGGGGAGCAGGGCGCGGGCCTGGCCGTGGACCACCTGGTTTCCCTGGGCCACCGCGACATCGTCCACCTCGACGGCGGTGAGGGCAGCCAGTCCGGTCCGCGCCGCCGGGGCTACGTCAGCGCCATGGCGAAGCACGGCCTCGAACCGAGGGTCGTCGCCAGCGAGTACACCGACGCCGCCGGGGCGCGGGCGGTCGAGGAGCTGCACCGCGGCGGGCGCGTCCCGACCGCCGTCATCTCCTGCAACGACTTCAACGCCGTCGGCGCGATCTCCGCGCTGGAGGAGGCGGGCTTCCGCGTGCCGGGTGACGTCTCGGTCGTCGGCTACGACAACACGTCCCTGGCCGCGCTGCGCCACGTCTCGCTCACCACGGTCGACCAGCCCCGCAACCAGATCGGCCGGTTGGCCGCCGAAGCCCTGATCCAACGGGTGCGCGGCGAGCGCACCGAGCCGGTCCGCCACCTGCTGCACCCGTCGCTCGTCGTCCGGAACACCACCGCCGCCCCAGGAGGACCGTCGTGAGCCCCACCATCCCGCACTGGATCGACGGCGCCCGCACCACCGGGGTGTCGACCCGGACAGCGGACGTCTTCAACCCGGCGACCGGCGAGGTCACCGGCCGGGTGGGGCTGGCCGACCAGTCCGACGTGGACCTGGCGGTCGCGTCGGCGGTCAAGGCCGCGGCCTCGTGGTCGGAGTCCTCCCTCGCGACCCGCACCCGCGTCCTGTTCGACTACCGCCAACTGCTGCACGAGCACCGCGACGAGCTGGCCGCGATCATCACCAGCGAGCACGGCAAGGTGCTGGACGACGCCGCGGGCGAGGTCCAGCGCGGCCTGGAGGTCGTGGAGTTCGCGTGCGGCATCCCGCACCTGCTCAAGGGCGAGCACTCGGAGCAGGTGTCCCGCGGGGTGGACGCCTACTCGGTGCGGCAGCCGCTGGGCGTGGTCGCGGGCATCACGCCGTTCAACTTCCCCGTGATGGTCCCGATGTGGATGTTCCCGGTGGCCATCGCGAGCGGCAACGCGTTCGTCCTCAAGCCGTCGGAGCGCGACCCGTCGGCGGCGGTGCGGCTGGCCGAGCTGTTCGGCGAGGCAGGCCTGCCGGACGGCGTGCTCACCGTCCTGCACGGCGACGCGACGGCCGTGAACGCCCTGCTGGCCCACCCGGACGTGGCCGCGGCGTCGTTCGTGGGCTCGACGGCCATCGCCAGGCACGTCTACGCGCGCGGCACGGCGGCGGGCAAGCGCGTGCAGGCGTTGGGCGGGGCGAAGAACCACATGGTCGTGCTCCCGGACGCCGACCTGGACGTGGCCGCGGACGCCGCGGTGTCCGCCGGGTACGGCAGCGCGGGCGAACGCTGCATGGCCATCTCCGTGGTGGTCGCCGTGGGCGACGCCGCCGACGCGCTGGTGGACAAGATCGCCGAGAGGACCGCCGGGCTGGTCACCGGCCCCGGCACGGACCCCGCCTCGCAGATGGGGCCGCTGGTCACCGGCGCGCACCGCGACCGGGTGACGTCCTACGTGGACACCGGCGTCGCCGAGGGCGCGTCGCTGGTGGTGGACGGCCGGGGCCACGCGCCGGACGGCCACGAGAACGGGTTCTGGCTCGAGCCGACCCTCTTCGACCACGTCACCCCGGAGATGTCGATCTACCGGGACGAGATCTTCGGCCCGGTCCTCGGCGTGGTGCGCGTGCCGACGTTCGACGCCGCCGTGGACCTGGTCAACGCCAACCCCTACGGCAACGGCACCGCGATCTACACCGGTGACGGCCTGGCGGCCCGCGAGTACCAGCGGCGGGTGCACGTCGGCATGGTCGGCATCAACGTCCCCATCCCGGTCCCGATGGCCTACTACTCCTTCGGCGGCTGGAAGGACTCCCTGTTCGGCGACACCCACGTGCACGGCGCGGAGGGCGTCCGCTTCTACACCAGGGCGAAGGCGGTCACCGCCCGCTGGCCGCGCCAGCACGGGATCGACCTGGGCTTCCCGACCCACGGCTGAGGGGTTCCCCGGTCCACGGCGGTGCCGTGGACCGGGGAGCGCTCAGACCCCGACCTCCTCCCGGTCGGGCGCGGACGGCGGCGCGGGCTTCTCCGGCCGGACCGCCTTCCAGACCAGCGGGAAGAACAGCAGCACCGCGATGATCACGTAGACCACGATCGAGAACGGCGTGTTCACCAGCCCGACCAGGTCGCCGTCGGAGAGCTGGAGCGCCCGCCGCATCTGCTGCTCGGCGGCCGGTCCGAGGATCACGCCGATGATCGCGGGCAGCACCGGCAGCCCGTACCGGCGCATCACGAACCCGAGCACGCCGATCGCGAACATGATCAGCAGGTCGAACACGTCGGCGTTGACCGCGTAGGCCCCGACGCTGGCGAAGAACAGGATGCCCGCGTACAGGTAGGGCCGGGGGATCCGCAGCAGCTTCGCCCACAGCGGCGCCAGCGGCAGGTTCAGCACCAGCAGCAGCGTCAGGCCGATGAACAGCGACGCGATCAGGCCCCACACCAGCGAGGACTCCCGCTGGAACAGCAGCGGCCCCGGCTGGATGCCGTACTGCTGGAACGCGGCCAGCATGACGGCGGCGACGGCCGTGGTCGGCAGGCCCAGCGTCAGCATCGACACCAGGGTCCCGGCCGCGGACGCCGACGCGGTCGCCTCGGGTCCGGCGACGCCCTCGATGGCGCCCTTGCCGAACTCGTCCCGGTGCTCCTTCGACAGCCGCTTCTCCGCGACGTAGGACAGGAACGTGGGGATCTCGGCACCGCCCGCCGGGATGGCCCCGAACGGGAAGCCGATGAACGGCCCGCGCAGCCACGGCTTCCAGGCCCGCTTCAGGTCGGCCCTCCCGAGCCACGGCCGTCCGACCGGGATGGCCTGGCCGGTGGTCCGCCGCAGGTGCGCCGCGACCCACAGCGACTCGCCGACGGCGAACAGCGCCACGGCGACGATCACCACGTCGATGCCGTCCGCCAGGTGCAGCGACCCGAACGTCAGCCGCTGCTGCCCGGTCATCTCGTCCAGCCCGACCAGGCCGATGGTCAGCCCGATCAGCAGCGACGCGAACCCGCGGACGCGCGACGCGCCGAGCACGGACGTGACCGCGATGAACGCCAGCACCATGATCGCGAAGAAGTCCGGCGCGCCGATGTCCACCGCGAACTCCGCGACGGTGGGCGCCAGCAGGACCAGCATCGTCGTCCCGATGATCCCGCCGATGAAGTGGCCGATGGCCGCGGCGGCCAGCGCCTGCGACCCCCGGCCCTTGCGCGCCATCGGGTTGCCGTCGATGGCCGCCACCACGGCCGCGCTCTCCCCCGGCGTGTTCAGCAGGATCGACGTGGTCGACCCGCCGAACATCCCGCCGTAGTAGATCCCGGCGAACATGATGAACGCCCCGGTCGGCTCCAGCCCGTAGGTCACGGGGAGCAGCAGCGCCACGGCCATGGCGGGCCCGATCCCCGGCAGCACGCCGATGGCGGTGCCGAGCAGCACGCCCAGCGCGGCCATGGCCAGGTGCGTCGGCGTCAGCGCCGTCGCGAAGCCGTCCATCAACTGCTGGAACATCACAGCACCCCCATCAGCGGACCGCCGGGCAGGGGAACGCCGAGCAGGTTGTTGAAGACCAGGAACGTCGCCACGGACAGCCCGGCGGCGATCAGCGGGTCGCGGACGAAGTGCCTGCTGCCCAGCGCGTACGCCGCGCCCCAGAACAGCACGGCCCCGGAGATCGGGAACCCGACCACACCGATCAGCGCCGCGTTGGCCAGGAAGGCGCCGCACAGCAGCAGCACGGTCCGGAAGTCGGCGGGCGCGGCGAGGTCGACGTCCTCCCCGCCCTCGGCCTCACCCCGGCCACCGCGCAGGACGTCCCGCGCGAGGAGCACCGCGACGACGAGCAGCGCCGTCCCCACCACGATCGGCACGGCCCTGGGCCCGACGGGCCCGCGCTGGGCGAAGTCCGTGTGGATCCGCACCGCGTCCACCAGCACCACGACCCCGAGCACCACCAGGACGGCGGACACCCCGAGTTCGGAACGCTCCCTCAACCACGTCTTCGCAGTCGTCATGCCAACCCCAAGTCCTTCAGCACCGTCGCCACCCGCGTGTTCTCGTCCTCCAGGAACGAGCCGAACCGATCACCCGGCGCGAAGGCGTCGGTCCACCCGTTGCGCTCCAGGGCTTCCTTCCACTGCGCGGTGCCGTGGAGGGTCGTGAAGAGGTCCACCAGCCGGTCGCGGTCGGTGTCGGAGATGCCCGGCGGCGCGACGATCCCGCGCCAGTTGCTGAACTTCACGTCCACACCGGCCTCCACCAGCGTCGGCGCGTCCACACCGGGGATCCGGTCGGCGCTGGTCACGGCCAGCACCCGCAGCGTCCCGGCCTGGATCTGGTCGCGGTACTCGCCGATGCCGGACACGCCGAACGCGACCTTGCCGCCGAGCACGGACGCGAGCAGCTCGCCGCCGCCGTCGAACGGGATGTAGTTGACCGTCCTGGGCTCCAGCCCCACGGCCTTGGCCATCAGCATCGGGGCCAGGTGGTCCGGCCCGCCGGGGGACGACCCGCCGCCGACCGGGACGGCACCGGGGTCCGCCTTCCACGCGGCCACCAGCTCACCCAGGTCCCGGTAGGGCGACTCCTTGCCGACCACCACGATGTCGGGCTCCTCGATCAGCTTCGCGATCGGCGTGGTGTCCAGCAGGGACGAGGGGGCCTTGTTCGTGTAGACGGAGCCGACGACGCCGAGGCCCATCGACATGACGAGCTTCCCGTTGCCCCGCTCCGCCACGGTCCGCCCGAGCCCGACGGTCCCGCCTGCGCCGGGCAGGTTGAACACCTCGGCGTTGCGCAGCAGGTCCGCGTCCTCCATCGCCTTGGCCGCGGTCCGCGCGGTGATGTCGTACCCGCCTCCGGGGGCGTTGGGCACCAGCACCCGCAGGGCCCGGAGCTGGCCCGCGGCGCTGTCCCCACCGGGCGTGAGCAACGGCGGCAGGACGACCACGGCCGCCACCGCCGCCCCCACCGCCAGCCAGTTCCTGATCCGCACTGTGATCTCCGCCTCTCCTGCGCTTGGATGGGATGTTGCACCCGTGTTAACCGGATGTCCCGATTGCGGGCGTAGCGGTTCTTTTGGTCTTTGTGGTCCCGCGCACCGCCGCCGGGGAAGTCCTACTGTCACTCCCACGCGATCAGGCGGGAGGCGTGGATGGGCGGTCGGGGTTCGCTGGCCAGACAGCTGCTCGCCTGGCAACTGGTAGTCGTCCTCGCGCTGCTCTGCGCGGTGGGCGCGCTGTCGGTCGTCCAGGCGGGTGCGAATTTCGCCACCACCGAGGGACGCCGGATGCTCTCCGTGGCCGAGGACGTGGCCGCGACGGCGGGTGTGCGGGTGGCGCTGGAGGACCCGCTCCGGCACTACGCGCTGGCACCGTTCGCGGAGAGCGGCCGGAGCCTGTCCGGCGCGTCCTACGTGGTCATCACCGACGCCGCGCGCCGGGTGCTGACCTCGCCCGACCCCGCGCAGCTGGGGCAAGCCCTCGACGTCGGGTCCAGCACCGCCCTGTCCGGGCGGTCGTGGGTCGGGTCGCTCGGCGGCGCGATCGTGGCCCAGGTGCCGGTGATCAGCGACCGGGGGGCGGTGATCGGCCTGGTCGCGGCCGGGCAGGAGTCGCCGGGGTTCTTCGAGGGCGTGCTGGACTCCCCCGGTGACGCGCTGCTGCTGCTCGGGGTGGCGCTGGCGATCGGGGTGGTCGGGTCGGTGCTGCTGACCCGGCGGGTGAAGAAGCAGACGCTCGGGCTGGAGCCGCGGGAGATCACGTCGCTGGTGGAGCACCGGGAAGCGCTGCTGCACGGCATCAAGGAGGGCGTGGTCGGGCTCGACCCGCAGCACCGGATCACGCTGGCCAACGACCACGCGCGGTCGTCGCTGGACCTGCCCGCCGACTGCGTCGGCCGCGAGGTCGGCGAGCTGGACCTGGACTCGCGGCTGCTGGACGTGCTGACCGGGAGGTCCTCGGGGGCGGACCAGGTCGTGCTGCGCGCCGGGTCCGTGCTGACGCTGAACCGGATGCCGATCGCCGTGCACGGGGTGGAGGTCGGGTCCGTGGTGACGCTGCGGGACCGGACCGAACTGCTGGTGCTCCAGAACGAGCTGGACGCCAACCGGCACGCCACCGACACGCTGCGGGCGCAGGCCCACGAGTTCAGCAACCGGCTGCACACGATCTCCGGGCTGATCGAACTCGGCGAGTACGACGAGGTGCGCGGGTTCGTCCACCGGATCAGCTCCGCGCAGGGGCAGTGGCAGGTGGAGGTCGGGTCGCGGATCGCCGACCCGGCAGTGGCGGCCCTGCTGATCGCCAAGGCGAGCCTGGCCGCCGAGCGCGGGGTGGGGTTGAGGATGGAACCGGACAGCCGCCTCGGCGAGGTGGACGAGGTGCTGTCGACGGACCTGGTCACCGTCCTGGGGAACCTGGTGGACAACGCGCTGGACGCGCTGGCCGGGGCCCGCGGGTGGATCTCCGTCCACGTCGCCGAGGACGGGGGCACGGTGGTGGTGCGGGTGCGGGACTCCGGGCCGGGGGTGGCGCCGGAGATCGCCGAAGAGGTGTTCAAGAACGGGTTCACGACCAAGGCCGCCGAGCAGGGCCAGCGCGGCTTGGGACTGGCGCTGACCAGGCAGACGTGCCTGCGGCGGGGTGGGAGCGTGCGGGTGCACAACGACGACGGCGCCGTCTTCACGGCGCGGCTGCCCAGGGAGGTGGCGTTGTGATCCGGGTGCTCGTCGTCGACGACGACTTCATGGTGGCGAAGGTGCACAGCGGGTACGTGTCCCGGACGCCGGGGTTCGAGGTGGTGGGCGTCGCGCACACCGGCGCCGACGCGTTGCGCCTGGTCCAGACGTTGCGGCCGGACCTGGTGCTGCTCGACATCTACCTGCCCGACGTCGACGGGCTCGGGGTGCTGCGCGAACTGCGGGCCAGGGGCGACGAGGCCGTCGACGTCATCGTGATCACCGCGGCGACGGACGTGGACACCGTGCGCAGCGCCATGCGGGGCGGGGTGCTGCACTACCTGATCAAGCCGTTCGAGTTCGCGGCCCTGCGGGACCAGTTGGCGCACTTCGCCGCCCTGCACCGGAAGCTGGACCAGCTCGGGTCCGCGGGCCAGGCCGACGTGGACCAGGTGTTCGGCGCCCGGCCGACCTCCGCGCCCGTGCTGCCGAAGGGGTTGACGGCGCAGACGGCCAACCTGGTGGAACGGGCCCTGCGCTCGCGGCTGGACGGGTTGTCGGCCAGCGAGTGCGCCGAGCTGACGGAGCTGGCGCGGGTCAGCGCGCGGCGGTACCTGGAGCACTTCGTGACGACCGGGCGGGCCGAGGTGCGGTTGCGGTACGGCGGCACCGGCAGGCCCGAACGGCAGTACGTGTGGCTGGGGCGCTAGTCGTCGAACCCGCCGCTGCGCCCGCGCTTGGTGACGCCGCGGCGCTTCTTCTGGGCGATCCGCCGCTCCTTCGAGCCCCGGCTCGGCTTCGTCGGGCGGCGCACCGGGGGCGGGGCCGCCGCCGCGTCCCTCAGCAGGTTCGCCATCCGGGCCCGTGCCGCCTGGCGGTTCTGGAGCTGGGCGCGGTGCTCGCTGGCCGCGACCGTGAGGACACCGTCCACCAGGCGGCCCGCCAGGCGCTCGACCATGCGGGCGCGCAGCCACTCCGGCACCGACGGGGAGGACGCCAGGTCGAAGCTGAGCTCGACCCTGCTGTCCGCGGTGTTGACGCCCTGGCCGCCGGGGCCCGAGGACCGGGAGAACCGTTCGCGGAGTTCGGCCGCCGGTAGCACCAGCGTCCGCGTCACGGTCAAGTCCTCAGCCACCCGGCAACCCTAGAACCCACGACCCGGTGTCGTCACGATCTTTACCGGCCTCCCCGGCCGCCGTCGTCGACGAGCGGCCGGAGAGGGCGGACTCAGAACCTGGGGTGGTCGCCGGCCAGCGTGGCGCGGGGGGCGTCCGCGCCGTCGGCCTTGTTGACCTCGCCGAGCACCCACGCGGGCACGTGGCGGGCGGTGAGGACGGCCAGTGCGCGGTCGACGTCCTCGGGGGAGACGACCGCCATCATGCCGACGCCCATGTTGAACGTCTTCTCCATCTCCTCGCGCTCGACCCGGCCGCGCTGGGCGATCAGGGCGAACACGGGGTCCGGCGTCCAGGTGCCGCGGTCCAGGTCGGCGCGGACGCCCTCCGGGAGCACGCGGGCCAGGTTCGCGGTCAGACCGCCACCGGTGATGTGCGCGTACGTGCGCACGTCCGCTTCCGCGGCGAGCGCGAGGCAGTGCTTGGCGTAGATGCGGGTCGGTTCCAGCATCTCCTCGCCGAGGGTGCGGCCGAACTCCTCCACGTGGCCCTCCAGGGGCATCCTGGCGATCTCCAGGAGCACGTGGCGGGCCAGCGAGTACCCGTTCGAGTGCAGGCCGGACGAGCCCATGCCGATGACGACGTCGCCGGGCTTGACCCGGTCCGGACCGAGCATCTTCGACGCCTCGACGACACCGACGCCGGTGCCCGAGATGTCGTAGTCGCCGTCGCCCATGAGGCCGGGGTGCTCGGCGGTCTCGCCGCCGAGCAGCGCGCAACCGGCCAGGACGCAGCCCTCGGCGATGCCCTTGACCAGCGCGGCGATCTTGTCCGGCACGACCTTGCCGACGGCGATGTAGTCCTGCATGAACAGCGGCTCGGCACCGCAGACGACCAGGTCGTCCACGACCATCGCGACCAGGTCCTGGCCGATGGTGTCGTGCTTGTCCATGGCCTGCGCGACGGCGATCTTCGTGCCGACGCCGTCCGTGGAGGCCGCGAGCACCGGCTCCTTCCAGCGGTCGAGCTTGAGCTGGAACAGACCCGCGAACCCGCCGATGCCGCCCAACACCTCGGGCCGGTGCGCCTTCGCCGCCCAGGGCTTGAGCTTCTCCACCGCCTCGTCTCCCGCGGCGATGCTCACTCCGGCCGAGGCGTAGGTCGCCTTGGCGTTGTCGGTCTCGGCACTCACGTCAACGTGCTCCATCGTGGGGGGATTCAGGGCCTTTGCAGGGCGTCTTCGGCACCGTACCCGGTCGGCAGGACCGGGGCGGCCGAGCCCGCTACTCCCTTGATGCCCTCAAGCAGGTGCTTGCCCATCAGGGCGTCCGCGGGCAGCGGGATCGGGTAGTCGCCGTCGAAGCACGCGCTGCACAGCCGCGTCTTCGGCTGCTCGGTCGCCGCGATCAGCTGCTCCAGCGACACGTAGCCGAGCGAGTCCGCGCCGACCGAGCGGCGGATGCCGTCCAGGTCGAGCCCGTTCGCGACCAGCTCCGCGCGCGAGGCGAAGTCGATGCCGTAGAAGCACGGCCACTTGACCGGCGGCGACGCGATCCGCACGTGCACCTCCAGCGCACCGGCCTCGCGCAGCATCCGCACCAGCGCGCGCTGGGTGTTGCCGCGCACGATCGAGTCGTCCACGACGACGAGCCGCTTGCCGCGGATCACGTCGCGCAGCGGGTTCAGCTTCAGCCGGATGCCGAGCTGGCGGATCGTCTGCGACGGCTGGATGAAGGTCCGCCCGACGTAGGCGTTCTTCACCAGGCCCGACCCGTACGGGATGCCCGACGCCTGCGCGTAGCCGATGGCGGCGGGCGTGCCCGACTCCGGCACCGGGATGACCAGGTCGGCCTCGGTCGGGTGCTCGACGGCCAGCCTGCGCCCGATCTCCACGCGGGTGGCGTGCACGCCGCGCCCGGAGATCGTCGTGTCCGGCCGCGCCAGGTACACGTACTCGAAGACGCAGCCCTTGGGCTCCGGCGTCGCGAACCGCGTGGACCGCAGTCCGTTCTCGTCGATCGCGATCAGCTCGCCCGGCTCGACCTCGCGCACGAACGACGCGCCGACGATGTCCAGCGCCGCCGTCTCGCTTGCGGCGACCCAGCCGCGTTCGAGGCGACCCAGCACCAGCGGCCGCACACCGTGCGGGTCGCGGGCCGCGTACAGGGTGTTCTCGTCGGAGAACGTCAGGCAGAACGCGCCCTTCAGCGTCGGCAGCAGCTCAAGGGCGGCCTGCTCGATGCCGATGTCGGCGGCGGTCGCGGCCAGCAGCCCGCAGACCAGGTCGGAGTCCGTCGTCGCGCCGTTGCGCGACACGATGCCCAGCTTCTGCGCCCGTTCCAGCAGCTCGGCGGTGTTCACCAGGTTGCCGTTGTGGCCCAGCGAGAGCCCGCTGCCCGCGGCCGTCGTGCGGAACGTCGGCTGCGCGTTCTCCCACGTCGTCGACCCGGTCGTCGAGTACCGGCAGTGCCCGACGGCCACGTGGCCCTTCAGCGACTGGAGCACCTGCTCGTCGAACACCTGGCTGACCAGCCCGAGGTCCTTGAAGACCACGACCTGGCTGCCGTCGCCCACCGAGATCCCGGCGGCCTCCTGGCCGCGGTGCTGGAGGGCGTACAGGCCGTAGTAGGTGAGCTTGGCGACGTCCTCGCCAGGGGCCCACACACCGAACACACCGCACTCTTCGCGCGGGTCCGAATCGAGTGTGTCTTCGAATGGGGTGGTTGTGCGGCCGGCGTCTGACTGGTCGGTGACCACCGAGTGCTCCCTAGCGACGATGTCGGTCGGCACCACGAGTGTACGGCGAACATGGGGTGAACCCACCCCATCCAACCGCCGCTGACGTGATGAAACGCACGCTCAAGGTCGCCTGCACGGCCCAACGGAGGTCCTGGTGTTGCCACCGTCCAGGTTGTCGTCGTCGGTCTGCTTGACCTGGCAGACCACCACTTCACCGGGTTTGACGTCGGCCGGGAGCTGGTCGGGCTCGGCACTGCCCGCAGAGATCAACTGCAGTCCTGTGGGCTTGTCCCCCTCGACGTCGAGGAAGACCATCGGCCCGCTGGAGATCTCGCGCACCTCCCGTACCTTGAACCGCACCTCCCCGCTCCACTCGCTGGCACAGCCCGACAGCAGCAGCACGACGGGGAGCAGCAGGAACAGCTTCCTCATCGGTCCATCCTCACCGCGCGCAGGACGGCTTCGTCACCCACGGACTTGAGCGGCAGGCGGCCCCACAGCCCGTAGTGGATCAGCTGTGCTTCACCGTCGACCTCGACGTCGGCGACCTCACCGGGGGCGGCCGCACGCACCTCGGGCACTTCACCGGGGGTCAGCCGGACGTGCCAGGACTCCGGCACGTCGGTGCAGCGCACGACCACCGTGCCGGTCACCTGGAGCGGGACGTCGGTCGTGTACTTCGCGGCGAGCAACGTGCCGAGCGCTTCGTCGATTCCGTCGGCCGCGAAGTCCGCGTCTCCGGTCACCAGTTGGCGCAACGCGGCCTGGGCGTCCCACCGGCGCAGGTCGAGTTCGTGGGCGATCCGCCGGTGCCAGACCCACGCCAGGTCGGGGGCCGCAGGAGAGAACGTCCAGGTGGGTCGGTTGCCGGGCACCAGCGGCAGCACCTCGGCGGCGTCGGCCAACTGGGCGTCCAGGTACTCGATCGGCGACGCTCCGACCGGCGGGGGCGGGGGCTTGAGCTGGACGGTGCTGCCGGTGCGGAGGTATTCGAGGGAGGTCTCCAGGAACCTGGCGACGTGGACCGCCAGTTCGGCGAAGTTCCAGCCCGGACAACTGGGGACGTTCGCGGCCGGGTCGGCTTCCGCGACCGCCTCGCGGAACATCGTCGACTGTTCGAGGAAGACCTCGGTCCACCGCTGCGTGGTCCATCCTGCTGGCACGTGCTGCCTCCTGGTTCGATCGTTCTTGGTCATCGTGCCGGAACCGGTCGCGGTTCGGGTGCGTCGCAGTGCAAGCGGTCGGTGTCACGAAGGGTGGGAAATCGTGTTCGGTGTGCAACCGGAGGCGTTGCGGAACGCTTCCAAGGGCTTCCACGAAGGAGCGGACGCCACCGCGGACGGCGCCGAACTCATCTCCATGCTCAGCCTTGACGCGGGGGCGCTCGGCGAGGTTCCGGCGGCGGCGGAGTTCGCGGACGCGCTGGCGAAGTTCACCAGCCAGCAGTCCGACGACCTGCGGCGCGGCTCGGCCTGGTACCGCGACGCGGGCGAGGGGCTCACCCAGAACGCCGACACCTACGAACGCACGGACGACGACTCGCACCAGAGCTTCCGCAAGATCGGTGGAGCGCAGTGAACGATCCAGAGGTCCTCTACGGCCAACTCGCATCGGGCGATGCCGGGCGGATCGCCGCTGCCGGCGACCCGATCAGCGGTGCCATCAGCGCGGTCGGCCGAGCACGTGATTCGGTGAGTTCCGGCGGCTCCACGGCCAAGTCGGGCTGGACCGGCCAGGCATCGGAGAAGTTCGGTGCCCGTGCCGAGCTGTCCACGAAGTCCGCGACCGTGGCGACCGAACGCCTCGGCGTCGGCGTCGACGTCGTGCAGGCCGCGTCACGGGCCTACTCGCAGATGCGTGGCAGCGCGGACCAGGTCATCGCCGTGTGGCGGAGCCGCTCACCGCTGATGGACGCCCAGCAGACCCTGGAGCTGGCCGAACGGGTCAACACGTCGCTGACCACCGTGAAGAGCGGCTACGAGCAGGTCCTCCGCTCGTACGCGTCGGCGTTGTCGCAGGTCAAGCCCGGTTTTGAGGAAACGGCCAAGGCCGACGCCGGGTGGGCGAGGACCGTCGCGGCGATGCGCACGTCGGCCACCGTGCCCGGCCCCGGCACGGACCCCAAGCAGGTCGCGGCGTGGTGGAAGTCGCTGACCAAGGAGCAGCAGGACGAACTGCTGCGGACGAAGTTCCAGGAACTCGGCCAGTTGCGCGGACTCCCGTCCGGTGTCCTCGACCAGGCCAACCGCGCCCGGATCAACGATGACGTCCAGCGCTTCGGCGCGGAGCGCGACCGGCTGGACACCGCGATGGCGCAGCGGGCCGCCGAGCTGGGCATCGACCCCACCACCTCGGACGGCCAGACCAAGCTGCTCAACGACCCGCGGTACGCGTCGCTCATGGAAGACCGCCAGGTGGCGGCCACCAAGGCCGAGAACGCCGCGGGCGCGCAGCAGAGCCTGAAAGAGGCAGAGCGTTTCGCCGGCGAGAAGAAGTGGCCCAACAGCGACGTTCGAGTTCTCGCCTACGACCCGTACGGCCCTCGCGGCGACGGTGGGATGGCCATCGCCTACGGCGACCCCGACACGGCCAAGAACCTCGCTGTCTGCGTCCCGGGCACCGGATCGACGGTGGACAGCTTCTCCGTCGAACAGGCGGCCAACCTGCGTGGGCAGATGGGTCCCGACGGCAACGCCACCATCCAGTGGCTCGGCTACGACGCTCCCGGTTGGACGCCGGGCGAGGTCGGCAGCCCCGAACTGGCCAAGGAGGGCGGCCAGAACCTGGTCGCCGACGTCAACGGCTACCGGGCAGCCGCTGAGGCGGCGGGCAACAACCAGCACCTGACGGTGATCGGCCACTCCTACGGCAGCACCACGGTCGGCTACGCGGGCATGAACGGGCTGGCCGCCGACGACATCGCGTTCGTCGGGTCGCCCGGTGTCGGCGCGTCGAACGTCGACCAGCTCTCGGTCGGCGCGGGTCACGTCTACGCGGGGGCCACGGAGCACGATCCCGTCGTGCAGGGCACCAGTTCCGACTGGTTCACCGCCGACGGGTCGTCCACCGGTCCGTACGACAAGGACTTCGGGGCGACGGTCTTCGGCACGCCGGAACCCGCCCACCTGGTCGACGCGCACTCGCAGTACTACGCCGAGGGCAGCGAGTCCGTCTCCAACCTGGCCAAGATCGCGACCGGCGACGGTGGGTCGGTGACGTCGCAGAAGTGGTACGACAGCCCGGTCGGCCCGTCGCTGCCCGGTTCGAACCTGCCCGGTGTGGGGCCG
>NZ_DBNGPQ010000064.1:0-10340 GCF_057122925.1 Umezawaea sp.
TGACGGTGAACAGTGCGGGTTGGACGATGTCGACGCGGTCGGCTGGTGGTGCGCTGGGTGATTGGCGTAGGACGTCGATGACGGACCAGCCGGTGATGGGGAACAGGGCGGCGTCGCAGTCTTCGACTGCTCGGGTGAAGACGGGGTGGGTGTTCAGGAGTGCGGCGGCCATGCCGGGGTATTGGGAGCCTTGGCCGGGGAAGACGAACACCAGGCCGCCGCGGTCGTGGGAGACCGAACCGGTGACGAGATCGGGGTGGGGTCGGTCTTCCGCCAGCGCTGAGAGGCCGTCGCGCAAGGAGTCGGAGTCGTGGGCCACGACGACGGCGCGGTGCCGGAGCGCGGCCCGTCCTCGGCCCAGGGCGTGGGCGACCGGGTGGAGCGGGAGGTCGGGCAGGTCGCCGAGGCTCCTGGCCAGTGAACGCAGAGCGGCGGGGGAGTGGGCCGACAGCGCTACCGGCACCGGGCCGTCCGCCGCGGGGTCGACCGGCGTCGGTTCGAGGACAGGCGCCTGCTCCAGGATGACGTGGGCGTTGGTGCCGCTCATGCTGAACGCGGACACGCCCGCCCGGCGCGGACGGCCGGTGTCGGGCCAGTCCGCCGCCTCCGAGGCGAGCACCACCGTGCCCGCGCTCCAGTCGACGTGGGGCGTGGGCGTTCCGGCGTGCAGGGTCGGCGGCACGATCCCGTTGCGCAGGGCCAGGATCGACTTGATGACCCCCGCGACCCCAGCGGCGGCTTGGGTGTGGCCGATGTTGGACTTGACCGAGCCCAGCAGCAGCGGCCGTTCCGGGCTGTGCGACCGGCCGTAGGTGGCCAGCAGCGCGTCGGCCTCGATCGGGTCGCCCAGCCTCGTGCCCGTGCCGTGCGCCTCCACGACGTCGACCTCGTCGGCCTCCAGGCCCGCGGAGACCAGCGCGTCGCGGATGACCCGCTGCTGCGCCAGCCCGTTCGGGGCGGTGAGGCCGTTCGACGCGCCGTCCTGGTTGACCGCGCTGCCCCGGATGACCGCGAGGACGGTGCGGCCGTGCCGCAGCGCCTCGGACAGGCGCTCCAGCACGAGCACACCGACGCCCTCGCCCCACGCGGTGCCGTCGGCGTCCGCGGCGAACGCCTTGCAGCGCCCGTCCGCCGCCAACCCGCGCTGCCTGCTGAAGCTGGTGAACGCCTTCGGCGTCGTCATCACCGTGACGCCGCCCGCCAGCGCCAGCGTGGCCTCCCCGCCGCGCAGCGCCCGCGCGGCCAGGTGCAGCGACACCAGAGAGGACGAGCACGCCGTGTCCACGGTGAGCGCGGGACCCTCCAGGCCGAGCGAGTAGGCGACCCGCCCGGACAGCACGCTCGGCGCGGTGCCCGTGGCTAGGTGCCCTTCGAGCCCGTCGGGCAGTGCGAAGTCCGAAGCTGACGCGTAGTCCTGGCCGCTCATGCCCATGAACACCCCGGTCGGGGTGCCGCGCAACGAGGTCGGGTCGATGCCCGCGTCCTCGATCGCGTGCCACGACGTCTCCAGCAGCAGCCGCTGCTGCGGGTCCATCGCCAGCGCCTCGCGGGGCGAGACGCCGAAGAACTCGGCGTCGAAACCGGCCGCGTCCTCGACGAAACCGCCCTGCCGGGCGTAGCTCGTGCCGGGGTGGTCGGGGTCGTGGTGGAACAGGGCGTCGAGGTCCCACCCGCGGTCCGCGGGGAACTCGCCGATCGCGTCGCGGCCGTCCACCAGCAGCCGCCACAACGCGTCCGGCGACCCGACGCCGCCGGGGAACCGGCAGCCGATGCCGACCACCGCGATCGGCTCGGACGCGCGCTCCACCTCTTCGCGGAGGAGGTCGTTCTCCTTGAGCGACGTGCGCAGGGCGGTGACGATCCGGTCGGTGTCAATGGTCATCGTGCACTCCGTGGTGATCGGTCGCCCATGGCGTGCCGGACCAGGTCGGCGACGTCCAACGAGTCGATGTCCTGCGTTCCGGCCTGGGACGGCGCCTCGTCGCCGTCCAAGCGCACCAGACGGTCGTAGAGCCCGGCCGCGCGCAGGCGGGACAGCGGGATGCGCGCCAGCAGCTCGCGGAACTCGCGTTCGGCGGGGTCGACACCGGCGTCGTCCGGGGCGAGGTCGGCCACCAGCCGCGCCACCAGGTCCGCCGGGGTGGGGTGGTCGAACACCAGCCCCGCGGGCAGCTTCAGCCCGGTGGCCGCGGTGAGCCGGTTGCGCAGGTCCACCGACGTCAGCGAGTCGAACCCGAGCTCGCTGAACGCGAGTCCGGGGTCGAAGTCCTCGTCGCCGTACCCGAGGACGCCGCGCACGTGCGTGCGGACGAGGTCGGTCACCACCCGCCGCCGCTCGTCGGCGGGCATCGCCGCCAGCCGTTCGCCCGCGCCGGTGTCCCGGCCCGTCGGAGCCGCGGCACGTCTGCGACCCGGTGCCACGAGGTCGCGCAGCAGCGGGTGGGCGCTGTCGGGGTCGAGCCCGGTCGTGTCGACCGGTGCGGCGAGCACGTGCGGGTCCACGGAGTCGCGGACGACGTCGTGCAGCGCCAACGCCCTGTCGGGTTCCAGCGGGAGCACGCCGCCGCGCCGCGCCCGGCGCAGGTCGGCGTCGGCGAGCCCCGAACCCATGCCGGAGCCCTTCCACAGCCCCCACGCGACCGAGGTGACCGGCAGGCCCGCCACCCCGGCGTTGTGGGCCAGTGCGTCGAGGACCGCGTTCGCGGCCGCGTAGGCCGCCTGCCCCGCCCCGCCGAGCGTGGCCGACGCGCTGGAGTAGAACGTCACCGCCGCCACGTCCAGGTCGCGCACGGCGTCGAGCAGCACGAGCGCGCCGTCCGCCTTGGGGCGCAGCACGTCCCGCAGCCGCGCGGGGTCCAGGCCGGTGATGACGCCGTCGCCGAGCACACCCGCCGCGTGGACGACCTCGCGCACGGGGTGGTCCGGCGGGGCGAGCGCCAGCGCGTCCACCACCTGGCGGGGGTCGGCCACGTCGCAGGCCACCGGGATCGCCTCGGCGCCCAACGCCGACAGCTCCTCGGCGAGCGCCACCGGCCGGGTCCGGCTGAGCAGCAGCAGGTGCCGCACCCCGCGCTCGACGACCAGGTGCCGGGCGAGCTGCCCGGCCAACGCCCCTCCGGCTCCCGTGACGACGACCGTCCCCCGTGGACCTGGAGGTTCGGGCAGCACCAGCACGTTCTTGCCGACGTGCTTCGCCTGGCCGATGTGCCGGAAGGCGTCGGGCGCGCGCCGCACCGGCCAGTCGGTGCGGGGCAGGTGCCGCAGCGCGCCCGACTCGAACAGCGCCAGCACCTCGGCGAGCATCTCGCCGATGCGCCGGGGCCCGGCCTCGATCAGGTCGAAGGCCCGGTACTCCACGCCGGGGTGCTCGGCCCCGACCCGTGCGGCGTCGCGCACGTCGGCCTTGCCCATCTCCACGAACCGCCCGCCGCGCGGCAGCAGCCGCAGCGAGGCGTCCACGAACTCGCCCGCGAGCGCGTCGAGCACCACGTCCACACCGCGGCTCTCGGTCGCCTCCATGATCCGGTCGGCGAAGTCGAGCGTGCGCGAGGACGCGATGTGCTCCGTGGTGAACCCGTTGTCGCGCAACACGTCCCACTTGCCCTCGCTGGCGGTGCCGTACACCCTCGCGCCCCAGTGCCGGGCCAGCTGCACCGCGGCCATGCCGACGCCGCCCGCCGCGGCGTGCACCAGCACCGCCTGCCCCTCGCGCAGACCGCCGAGGTCGCGCAACCCGTAGTAGGCGGTGAGGAACGCGATCGGCACGGCCGCGGCCTCGGTGAACGACCACGACCCCGGCATCCGGGCCAGCATCCGGTGGTCGGTGGTCGCCTCCGGTCCGAACGCGCCGCTGAACACGCCCGTCACCCGGTCGCCCACCGCGAGTCCGGTGACGTCCGAGCCGATCTCCAGCACGACGCCCGCGGCCTCGCCGCCCATCACCGCTTCGCCGGGGTACGTGCCCAGCGCGATCAGCACGTCGCGGAAGTTCACCCCGGCCGCGCGCACGGCCACCCGCACCTCCTCCGGGGCCAGGGCGGTCTTCTCGACCGGCGTCAGCCGAAGGGCGTCCAGGGTGCCGCTCTCGTCCTGCGCCAACCGCCAGCGGTGGACGCCCTCCGGCGGCAGCAGCGAGTCGGTGACCGGGACCAGCCGGGGTGCCCGCACCACGCCGTCGCGCACGGCGACCTGCGTCTCACCCGTCGCCCGCGCCGTGGCGACGGCCGTGCGCACCAGGTCGGCGCCGGACCCGTCGAGGTCCACCAGCGTCAGCCTGCCGGGGTGCTCCGCCTGCGCCACGCGGGTCATGCCCCACACCGGGGCGGCGTCGAGGTCCACCTCGCGGTCCGCGTCGGTGGCCGCGCCGTTCGCGGTCACCACCGCCAGGTGGACGTCGTCGAACTCGGGGGTGGTCAGCCACTCCCGCAGGAACTCCAGGTGCCCGGTCACGTCCTCGGCGAACAGCAGGACGGTTCCGGACGTGCCGGGGCTCGGTCGTTCCCCGGCCCGCACCTCGGTGAACTCGGCGTCGGCCGGTGGCTCCACCACCTCCCGCAGCGGCTTCCACACGACCTTGTGCAGCGCGTCCCGCCGCCCGCCGCCCGCGGGCCCGAGCCGGTCCGCGGTCACCGGTCGCAGCCGCAGCGACTCGATCGTCGCCACGGGCGCTCCCGTGCCGTCGGCGAGGGCGATGGCCATCCCGTCCGGGCCCTGAGGGGTCACCCGGACCCGCAGCGCGTGCGCGCCCGTGGCGTGCAGGGCCGCGCCGGTGAAGGAGAACGGCAGCGCCGCGCCCTCCCGCTCGACCCCGGCGAGGGCGAGCACGTGCAGCGCGGCGTCCAGCAGCGCCGGGTGCAGCCCGTACGGCGTCGCGTCGACGCCCTCGGGCAGGTCGACCTCGGCGTAGACGTGCCGGTCGTCGCGCCACGCGGCGCGCACGCCGCGGAACACCGGCCCGTACTCCAGACCTCGGGCGGCGAGTCCGTCGTAGAGGCCGTCCACCGGGATCGCCGTCCCCGTCGGCCACCGGTCCAGTGCGACTCCGACACCGACACCGACACCGGCATCGGGTGAGGTGGTGGCCGACGCGTGCAGGGTCCAGTCGCCGTCACCGACCCGGCTGTGCACGGCGACGTCGCGCGCACCTCCTCCGCCGGGTGGTGCGACGCTGACCCGGAGCACGGCCTCGGCCCGCTCGGGAACCACGAGCGGGGCGTGCAGGGTCAGCTCGGCGACGGGGTCGACCCCGGTGGACCACACCAGGTCGACGAGCGCCGCGCCCGGCAGGACCGCGACGCCGTGCACCCGGTGGTCGCCCAGCCACGGCTGGTCGGCAAGGCTGAGCCTGCCGGTCCGCACCTCGCCGCCGTCCGGCAGGTCCACCGCCGTGGTCACCAGCGGGTGCCCGGTCTCCGCCTGTCCGGCGCGGCGCGGGTCGCCCGCCACGGGGACCTGGTCCAGCCAGTGCCGCCCGCGCTCGAACGGGTAGGTCGGCAGCGGTGTGATCCCGGTCCGGGGGACCAGCGGCGACCAGTCCACCGCGACGCCCCGCACGTGCGCCGTGCCCAGCGCGGTGAGCACCTGCTCGGTGTCGTCGACCCCCTTGCGCAGCAAGGAGATCGCGGGGTGATCGGTGACCAGCGGCGTCAGCGTCGCGTCCGGGCCGACCTCGACGAACGTCGAGGTGCCCGCCTCCGCCAGCGCCGTGACGGCGTCGGCGAACCTGACCGGCTCGCGCACGTGCCGCACCCAGTACTCGGCGTCCAGGTCCTCGGTCGGAGCGCCGGTCGTGCTGGACACGAACGGGATCTCGGGCTTCGCGTAGGCGAGGGCCCGCGCCGCGGCGCGGAAGTCGTCGAGCATCGGGTCCATCAGCGGTGAGTGGAACGCGTGGCTGACCCGCAGGCGCTTGACCCGCCGTCCGGCCGCCCGCAGCTCCTCCGCCGCGGCCAGCACCGCGGCCTCCTCGCCGGACAGGACCACGGAGTCCGCGCTGTTGACCGCCGCGACGGCCACGGTCGCGCTCAGGTGCGACCGCACGTCGGTCTCGCCCGCCCGCACCGACACCATCGCTCCACCGGGGGGCAGCGCGGCCATCAGCCTGGCGCGGGCGCCGACCAGCGCGCACGCGTCGGGCAGCGTGAGCACCCCGGCCACGTGCGCGGCGGCGATCTCACCGACGGAGTGGCCCGCCACGAAGTCCGGTCGCACGCCGAAGGACGCGCACAGCCGCGCCAGCGCCACCTGCACCGCGAACAGCGCGGGCTGGGTGTTGCCGGTCTGGTCGAGCAGGCCTTCGGCGCCGAACAGCACCTCCTTGACCGGGGTGTCGACGAACCGGTCCAGCTCCGCGCACACCTCGTCCAGCGCCCGTGCGAACGCCGGGGACGTCGCGTGCAGCGACCGGGCCATGCCCTCGTGCTGGCTGCCCTGCCCGCTGAAGACGAACGCGAGACCGCCGGCGGCCACCTCTCCCACCACAGCGCCCGACCCGTTCTCCACGGCGAGCAGCCCGTCCGCCAGGTCCTCGGTCGACTCGCCGAAGACCACCGCGCGGTGGGCGAAACCGGGGAAGCGGGACAGCAGCGTGTGCGCCACCTCGGCGGGGGAGGCCTCGGGCGCGTGCTCCCGCAGCCGACGAGCCTGCTCGCGCAGCGCGCCGGGGGACTTCGCCGCCAGGCACCAGGGCACCACGCCGGTGTGCTCCACGCGCTCCGCCGGGTCGGGCGCCTGTTCGAGGATGAGGTGGGCGTTGGTGCCGCTGATCCCGAAGGAGGAGACGGCGGCGCGGCGGGGCGTGTCGGTGCGCGGCCAGGGGTGGGTCGTGGTGGTGAGGCGGATGGTGCCGGCGGCCCAGTCGACGTGGGGGGTGGGGGCGTCGACGTGCAGGGTGGGCGGCACGGTCTGGTGGTGCAGCGCCAGGATCGACTTGATGACGCCCGCGACGCCCGCGGCGGCCTGGGTGTGGCCGATGTTGGACTTGACCGAGCCGAGGTGCAGCGGGTGGTCCGGGTGGCGTCCCTGCCCGTAGGTGGCGAGCAGGGCCTGGGCTTCGATGGGGTCGCCGAGGCGGGTGCCGGTGCCGTGGGCTTCGAGGAGGTCGACGTCGTGGGTGGTGAGCCCGGCGTTGGCCAGCGCCGCGCGGATGACGCGTTGCTGCGCCGGACCGTTCGGTGCGCTGAGCCTGCTGCTCGCGCCGTCCTGGTTGACCGCGCTGCCGCGGATCAGCGCCAGCACCGGCCTGCCCGCGCGCTGGGCGTCGGCGAGGCGCTCCAGCAGGAGCACGCCCACTCCCTCGCCCCAGCCGGTGCCGTCGGCCGCGGCGGCGAACGGCTTGCAGCGACCGTCCGGGGCCAACCCGCGCTGTCTGCTGAACTCCACGAACAGACCGGGGGTCGACAGCACGGTCACCCCGCCCGCGAGCGCCCTGTCGCACTCGCCGCGGCGCAGCGACTCGGCCGCCAGGTGCATCGCGACCAGCGACGACGAGCACGCCGTGTCGATGGTCAGCGCCGGTCCTTCGAGGCCGAAGGTGTAGGCCACCCGGCCGGACAGCACGCTGCCCGCGGTCCCGGTGCCGACGAGCCCCTCCACGTCCTGCGCCGCACCGGCCGCGAGGCCGGCGTAGTCCTGCCCGCTGATGCCCAGGAACACGCCGGTCGAACTGCCGCGCAGTGCCGAAGGCGGTAGACCGGCCCGTTCATGGCACTCCCACGCGGTTTCCAGCACCACCCGCTGCTGCGGGTCCATGGCGGACGCTTCCCGCGGGGAGATGCCGAAGAACGCGGCGTCGAACTCGGTCGCACCGCGGAGGAAAGCGCCTTCCCGGACATAGCTCGTGCCTCGCCGGTCAGGGTCGTCGTCGTGGATCTCCGCCAGCGGCCAACCCCGGTCGTCCGGGAACGGGCCATAACCGTCCCCGCCCGCCGCGAGCATCCGCCAGAACTCCTCGGGGCTGGTGATCCCGCCCGGAAAACGGCAGGCCATCGCGGTCACGGCGATCGGCTGGGTGCGCTCCTGTTCCAGTGCGCGCAATTGCCCACGAGTTTTGTAGAGCTCTACCGTCAATTTCTTGAGGTATTCGACGACCTTCTGATCCTCGGTCATGTCCCACCCAGTTGTCAGGTATGAAGAGGCGGTCCTAACGTACTGTCCGGGGATCTGGCGGGTATACCCCTACGCCGCACCCCTAATTGTGGGTCGCCGGCCCCTAGTTCGACTATCCCCTGAATTATTCGAACCCTACTGCGAAAGTGCGTCCACAGGCGCTACGGTAATTGTGCGATCTGAAACCGCCGAATCAACCCGCCGCGCCAGGTGGGCCCGGAGGCCCGAACACATGACTGCACCGAACGGCACCGGAGCACCGGTGCGGCCGAAACGCGCCCTGGTCGTCGGGGCGGGGATTTCCGGTATGGCGACCGCTCTGCGCCTGTGGCAGATCGGGTGGGAGCCGCTGGTGGTCGAACGGTCGCCCACCCGTCGAACCGGTGGTTACTTCACCGTCTTCATGGCCGACGGTTTCGAGCCCGCCAAGCGGCTCGGGATCTTCGACGACATCCGCGACCGCGCCGATCCGAACGGCCGGTTCCTGGAGATGGACCGCAGGGGCAGGCTCGTGCCGGGGATGAACCCCGCCGCGATGATGATGCCGATGGCGGCCTCCTCCTACACGGTGCTGCGCGGGGACGTGGAGAACGCCCTGTACGAGGCGCTGCACGACAAGGTGGAGATCCGCTTCGGCGCCGGTCCGTCCGCCGTCCGCCAGGGCAGGGGACACGCCGAGGTGGACCTGTCCGACGGGACGACCGAGCGGTTCGACCTGGTCATCGGGGCGGACGGGCTGCACTCGGCGGTCCGCGAGCAGGTGTTCGGCCCCGAGGACCTCTACCGCCGCGACTTCAACCACGTGATCGCCGCGTGCCTGCTGGACCGACCGGTCAAGGGGCTGCGCGAAGGCGACAACCTGCTGGTGGTGGACACCCGGCGGTCGGTAGCCGTGCAGGCCTTCCACGACCACGACCCGGTCGCGATGTTCATGTACTGCCACCCGTGGCCCGCCGCGGAGGCCCGCAAGCGGCCGTCGGTGGCGCTGCGCGAGGTCTACTCCGACTTCGGCGGCCCGGTGCCCGACCTGCTCGACGCGGTGGACCGCGCGGAGCACACCCTGTTCGACCAGATCAGTCAGATCCACCTGAGCAGCTGGAGCCGCGGCCGGGTGGTGCTGCTCGGCGACTCGGCCTGGTCGCTCACCCTGTACTCGGGGTTCGGCTCGTCGCTGGGCATCGCAGGCGGCGACCTGCTCGGGACGCTGCTGGTCGAGCACGGCGACAACATCGCGGCGGCGCTGGGCACCTGGGAGCACCGGCTGCGCCCGCTGGTCACCAAGCACCAGAAGAGCGCCCACTTCGCGAAGCACTTCCTGCTGCCCGCCACCAACTCCGCCCGGCTCATCCGCCGCGCGGTCGTCCGCACCGCCGCGAGCCGAACCGGCGGGCGGATCGTCCAGGCCCTGCTGCCCGCGTCCAGGGCGACGCGCGCGGCGGGCGAGAACCAGATCGAAGGACTCACCTGATGAAGCGCTCCGCTGTCCTGTTGCCGATGGCGTTGGCCATGACCGCGCTGGGTGGCCTGGTGGCCCCGCCAGCGGCCTCGGCGAACACCGCCGCCGTCGTCTTCACCTGCTCGGAGGCCGGGTCCGAGGAGGTGCTGCTCACCTACTCGGTGTCCGTCACCGCGCCCGCGGTGGTGCGCAAGGGCAAGCCCATCGCGCTGACCGTCTCGGCGACGAAGCCCGCGCCCGCCGACATCCCCGCGGGCGGCATCGCCGGGCAGATGCAGGTGGTGCTGGGCGGGGCGGGGAGCGGGTCGGTCACCGCCACCGGGCTCACCAACGCCGTCGCCGTGCCGATCGGGCAGCCGATGCTGCTCGGACCGGGGTCGGCGACGGCCACGGTCGCGAACACCGGCGTGGTGACCTTCAAGCCGGGCACGTTCACGATGAGCATCTGGATCGGCACGACCCTGACCTGCACGTTGCCGTCCGGAGGGCCCGTGCTCGCCAGCACCGTCGTCGTCTGACCCGCTCCGGCGGGCCGGACCGTGGCGGGGCGCCCGACGACGTGCGTCCCGTCACGACCTGCCGAGCAGCACGTCCGCCACCTGGTCGAAGTAGGGCGACACCTCGGCCGCGGTGGTGGTCGACAGCGCGTCCCCGCGCACGACCGAGCGGACCACGCTGATCCCCAGCAGCCACGCGCTGAACAGCTCCGCGCGGAGGTCGGCGTCGGGTCCGTCCACCAGTTTCCGCAGGTTGGCCACGTAGGTGTCGCACACGTGCT